>DASTIZ010000023.1:0-4280 GCA_035717045.1 Chitinophagaceae bacterium | reverse complement strand
TGGTATAAATATTATACCGTGTTGGATAATACGTACCGGTCGGATCATAGGTGGCGGGTTGTTTGATCAATTTATGAACTTCCGTACCTGACAACAAAAACGCTCTGGTCACCATAGGTTCAAGAAAAACAACCTTGTTGTCAAATGTTCCATAGATGAACTGGTGGGTAAAGGTTGCACCGGATAGAACATCCGCGGTCCGATCCAGCCAGTGTCTTCCCATCATCGGCACTGCCGCGCTGGGAACTGTGTAATCTGTGGGTAAAACTCCCGATGATGGTCTGCCAAATGCTGCCGTGCTTGCCAATGATGCATTGGACGCATTCGGCGCTGGGATAGCCATTTGTTCCTCTTCTGTCAACATATAAAAATGAATGTCGAAATGCGGCAACTGAAAGTAAGCAGGTGGATGACCGTTGGGCATCCAGTCCATTGCAACATGATGATAAGGTGTAACTTCAGTAGCTTTTTGATGAAGCGGTATATGCAAGTCTGTATGAACGGTTGGTAAATTCTGAAAGAAGCCCTCGGTAATCTCTATCCCTATCTCCTGGGGCACATTGTCATGTGTTAACGTTATGAAAGATCTTACTTTTCCATCACCCAAATGAACCTGGGGACCATAAAATGTATTTGTGAAATTCTCCTGTTTATTTGAGGCAACCGCTATTTCATCCATATTGTCAGCCTTACTCATCTCTTTCTGACAACTGGTTAGCAGGAACCCGGCAACAACGAGCGCTGATAATTCTTTTTTCATGATCATACATTTATCTGTGACAAAAAAGATTTTCCGTTCGCTACTAAGCAAACTGGTTTTCACAAGAATGTTCAACTTTATATGGTCAATTGCTGATTTGTGGAGCCATTTGATCAATTGTGATATAAAATTACACTGCAGTAGAGGCAGCCGGCTCTACCATTTGGTAGATTTAATTGAACCAGTTTAGTTCAATGGCTTTCATGATGGCTGATGTACGGTTACTTACATCCATCTTGTTGTAGATATTCAACGTATGAGTCTTTATTGTACCGGGAGAAACAAAAAGTTGTTCAGCAATAGATTTATTTGAAAGACCCGAAATCATATAAAACAAAACATCCTTTTCACGAATCGTTAATTGCGATAATAGTTTCCTGGAAGCAAAGTTTAATTTCTCAGGTGAGTTCCATTTCCATTTTTTCTGTGCAGATTCTGACTGGACGTAGGGCTTTGCCAACTCACTCGCGAGGGCAAGATAGCGGGTTACAAAATGCCCAACTGTTTTCAATATGTAGACATGATGAGGTTGATATACATTCTTATGAATTGTCCGAACGGTGATCAGTGCGGTCACTTTGTCTTTCATCTTTAAGGGGATGTACAAGGCTGCTTGCGGAGAGACTCCCACATATGCCTCGGGAATTTGCTTTACATATTGCTTATAGTCGCGCTCCATGTCATTAATAAAAATATCAATGTCATGCAAAACACATAAAGGTGCAAGCCGGTTTGGAATCGCCGCATCTACGACAAGGTCAGGAAGCCGTTGGCCGTTCTCGATAATACCTTTGAATGTTATGGTCATTTCCTCTTCGTTAAAAATACCAACTGAAAACTGGTATGCATCCATGAGTTGATTAACACTGGAATAAATAACCGCGATCAATTCTTCCAAAGAATGTTCCGGGGTTATCAGTTCGCCCACTTCGCTCAACACCCTTAGCTGTTGCTGCCAATCAACAACTTCATTGTTAGCGGCATTATCGCTCCATCGCCTGAATTTTTCAACAAATTCGTTCCTTAAAATCTGCGGTTCTGGCATTTCTAAATTTACACAAATACTGTCATATTTTGAATTAATAACAGATAGTGTTTCAACAATTTATCCCTGAGGACAAAAGATTCAACATGAACAGATCATTACGGCGTGGGGAGCTCGACTAAATTGTTCGTTTAATGAGTTCAATACTTAGCGCGGTGCCCGAGACCAAACATGCAAAAATCTACCATCCGGTAGAAACACCCCTAATCATAGCTAATTAGTTTTACGGTAATTATTTGCTGATCGTTCACCGCGACGTCCCGTGGCAAACGGCACCCGATCACTCATCAAAAAACTACGACAATGAAAAACATGCACTCTATCAGTATCTGCCTGCCGGCCATAGTTTCACTTCTGGTGTCATGCAGTAAAGAACCTGTATTAAACCGGTCATCACCGTCGAGGTTCATCAACGTGGGTACTCCCGGGGGCTCTTCGTCAAACACTTACCCTGTCGATTCTTTGACCGGGCGTGAATTTATGTTTAAAGAACTGAGTTGGACATCAGACAGCGTGGGTACTGTTTGCATTATCAACCGGCCTGATCTGTTCTATTTGTATTACAGGCCGGTAATCGTCAGTATAACTGTTGATGGAATTCAATGGATGAATGTTTATTCTTGCCCGTTTCCAACTGATCCGTTTTGGTTCGACTGGTTGGCCCCGGGAGTACTTAAGTTTTACGTCTTCAATTATTCGGGACCGGTGAATGACTCCACAACTTCTATAAAAGTGCTGTTTTTATAAGGGTAATATCAGCAAAGCAGAAGTGGAAGGTTTCCTTGCGGAGCACCACGGCTGAAAAGAACACTGAACATTCAAAAGACGTGATAATGTAGAAGTCATGATTTGAATGTATTAATAGACAATTTTAATTTCAGGCGCCCACATATGTGCAAACAAGTGGAAGAAACATTCCGCCTATCAATAACAACAATTCCTCGTTTCAAATCCAGCTTCAGGCAATTTTTTGCCACTCATCAAATAACCGACAAATGTCGGGCAACCAAATGTCAATAGCTGGAAATTCCGGGTAACTTCAGCGTATTGTTATTCTTAAACAAAAAGTATATGCCAACAACAACATGTCAGATCGCCGGAAATGTTTACCAGTTAGATTATACCAAACTAAATTCCAAAAGAGGAACCTACTATTTTGGAAAGATCCATAGCGATCCTGTTACTGGTTTCGCATTTACAGTACTTACTGCCGGCGGTCATGAGTTTGATGATAACAGGGAGCCGATCCATCGGCAGGAAGCCATTGTAAATGCTATCAGAACTTATGAAGCAGGGATAGCAGTATAGGCCTCTTGTCGCAGTTTAAATCCCTTTGCGCTTCGCTGATCCCTTTTTCGTCCTGCCAAACAGCCATTACGTATAACGCTTTTCCTTACGCATGACCGGGTTTTTAGGTTTGTGCCGAAAATCAATTTTTCACAATTGCCAAACCTTAAACTAAAAACCATGCGACGATTATTATTACTCCTGTTGACTGCTACCACAACTCTCATCCAGGCTCAGGAGATCAGCGGGATTGCAAAAGACGAAAGTGGCTCACCGCTTAACGGCACTACAATTAGCCTGCATAGGGCTTCAGACTCTGCGGTGGTAAAGCTTGCCGTTTCAAAAGAGAATGGAACCTACCGGTTCTCCGAAATTAAAGAAGGCGAATATCGGGTCAGCGCAAGCCATATCGGATATAGAACTTCCCTCTCGGGGGTCTTTACGCTTTCCTGTTCTGATGTGATTGCTCCCGAATTAAAATTGAGCAAACAACCAGGAAGCTTAGGCAATGTAACGGTGGTAGCGTCTAAACCAATCGTGGAAGTAAAAGCCGACAAAACAATACTTAATGTTGAGGGAACTATTAATTCAGTTGGTTCAAACGCATTAGAGTTACTTCGAAAATCTCCGGGTGTGATGCTGGATAAAGATGAAAACATCAGTCTCGCAGGTAAAAACGGAGTACAGGTATATATTGATGGAAGACCAAACCCTTTGGCTGGTGCCGACCTGGCTACTTATCTGAAAACACTGCCGTCTTCCCAGATCGAATCGATTGAGCTGATCACAAATCCTTCCGCCAAATATGATGCGGCAGGTAATGCAGGTATTATCAATATCCGTTTAAGAAAGAATAAGTCTCTTGGCGCAAATGGTTCTGTAAATGCAGGTTGGAATATCGGTACTTTCGCTAGATACAATGGCGGTGCTTCGTTGAATTACAGGAATAAAAAGATCAATATATTCAGTACCTATAATTTTAATTACGGGCCCAATCAAAATTCAATGGCGATCAACCGTACGCTACTGGATAGTCTTTTCGATCAGCACGGCAATTTCCGGATGGTTGGCAAAGCGCATAATTTTAAAGCTGGCGCTGATTATTTCATCGATAAAAAGAATACGATCGGTTTAATCGTAAACAGTATGCTTGCAGACCCGACGATGTCAAATTACAGTCGTACTGTT
>DASTIZ010000022.1:0-6655 GCA_035717045.1 Chitinophagaceae bacterium | reverse complement strand
TGGGCTGGATCGGGGTCGCGATGAAACACTTGATATATACGTGATGGCAGAAATTCCAAGCAACGTGCTGTTAGCCGAAGAGTTTGCCGCGTTATTTGATGGATTCTCGATTGGGTCAAATGATCTTACCCAGCTTACACTTGGCATTGACCGGGATTCAGCTATTATAAGCAATCTATTCAGCGAACAGGATGCAGCCGCAAAAGAAATGATTGCTGCAATGATCGACAAAGCAAAAAAGGCAGGAGTAAAGATTGGATTATGCGGGCAGGCACCCAGTGATTTTCCCGAGTTTGCGCAATTTCTAGTAGAGCACGATATTGATAGCATATCCTTTAATCCTGATGCATTGATTAAAGGGATTGAAAATATTCAGAAGGCAGAGCACAGATCAAAAATTTATTCTAACAATTAAAACTTTTAATTATGAAAGGGAATACAAAGATCATCGAAAGATTAAACGGCCTTCTCGCCGATGAGCTTACCGCCGTTAATCAGTATATAGTTCATGCTGAAATGTGTGACAATTGGGGATTTAAAAAGCTCGGTGAATTCATCAAGCAACGAGCCATCGGTGAGATGAAGCATGCCGAAAAGCTTATTGAACGTATTTTGTTTCTGGAAGGAATTCCCGAGGTCAGCACTCTGAATAAGATCTCTATAGGCGTTGACATCGAAAAGCAGTTCAAAAATGACCAATTTGCCGAGACCGAAGCCATAAAAATATATAACGACAGCATCCGGTTATGTACCGAATTAGGTGATAATGGAACAAGAGATCTGCTGGAATCGATCCTGACGGATGAGGAAAAACATCTTGATTGGCTCGAAACCCAAATAGAGGAGATCAAACAACTGGAGTTGAAAAATTACCTTGTTGAACAAACCGATTAATCAACTTTGAATATTATTCTTACCAGGAACCCTGCAAAGGAACAGAAGATGATTTGGCATATTGAACGTTCACATCATTGTGCAAAAAAAAAGAGTGACAATCTTGAAGTTCATTGAATGGGTCTCTTCGGTATGGATATGATACCAGTTTAATTTCAAACCGCTAAAATAATTTTATGAAACATATAAGTAAGCTGATGCTGGCAGCGGTCATGATACTAATCAGTTGTAATTCCAGCCGGATAACCAGTTCATGGAAAGCTCCTGATGTACAACAAAAACAGTTCAAAAAGGTATTGGTGCTTGGTTTATTGAGAGAAAAGGACAGGGCTCTTAAGGAAAGAATGGAAGAACATATTGTCGGGGATCTCAAAATTCTTGGCTATGATGCAGTTTGTTCCTGCGAAGAGTACAGCCCAAAAACATTTGAAAACATGAACGAGGGCCAGGCCCTACAAAAACTCTCAGGAAGCGGTATAGACGCCGTATTAACCGTTGTATTGCTTGATAAGACCAGGGAACGGTACTATGTGCCCGGTAGGGTTTATTATACACCGTATAATACTTACTACAGGCGCTGGTGGGGTTATTATTCAACAATGTACGACCGTATTTATGAACCAGGTTATTATACTGAGAACACAAAGTATTTCTGGGAGAGCAACCTTTATGATGTCAATTCTAAGGAATTATTTTATTCAGTTCAAACGCAGTCGTTCGATCCAGCCTCGGCAGAATCATTGGCACATGAATACGGGAAACTGATCGTAAATGATATGGTAAAGAATAGCGTATTGTCAAATCAACCCGCAAGTGGTCCTGTTCGACCGATATAAGGTTTGAAACAATCACTGAAAAAAGACATCATTAGTGAAGCGGGGGGGCTAAGACTCATATGCAAACAGGGTGGGCCGTAACAAACCTGCCCTGTTTATAGAATCCAGTTTTTACCGGGAAAACTTTTTTGCAGGAAGACTGCAATTCCAAATGAGCGAACTCGTAAGGTTGGTAATCGCTGGTTTATGATCCTGAATCATTAATTTATCCTCGCAATAACTGACCTAGATCATTTTAAACAATAATTGCTATCAGCAATAAAGGAGAATGTATTGAATATATTGCTTTCATTACATCACAATAAATCTTTTGATATGAACGACACAACCAAAATACTCATAGCTTTTGCAGCCGGTGCAGTCGTTGGCACAGCCGTAGGAATTTTATTTGCCCCTGACAAAGGATCTGAAACCAGAAGAAAAATAGGAGAACAAGGGAGAAGAGTAGCAGGCTCAATGAAAGACAAATTACTCGCAGGTAAGGAAAAATTTGATAGTCTCAGGGAAGGCATTAGGCAAACTGTTAAAGAAGAAATCGAAGGACTTTCTTAGGCTCGGGAGTTTGTTGCAGGAAAGCTACGAGGATCGGGGAAATGCAGGCGCTAATACAAATAAAACTATTAGTAATGGAGAAAATATTTGCTAAAACGGAACAAATAGCGGAGGAAATAAAAGAGCTTGTAAATGTAAAACTTGACTCGGCGAAACTTACCGTCGCTGAAAAAAGCTCCAAAGTAGCTTCTAACATTATATCAGCTATTATAGCAGCAGTGGCCGTCATACTTTTCATTATTTTTTTCAGCGTAGCGCTGGCTTATTTGCTTGCTGATGCATTAAACAACACCTGGGCGGGGTTTCTAATAGTAAGCGGTATCTATTTGTTGGGAGCAATACTTATCCGCCTCATAAAAGAAAGAGTGATCAGGATACCTATTATGAATTCAATACTTTCTCAGCTCTCTAAAAAGGATAAAGACGATGAAGAAGATTAAAAGCCTGAAGCAATTAAGAAGAGAAAAGAGACTATTGCGACAACGCGAAAAGGAACTATTGTTCAAAATTAATGTGGGGTGGGAGCAGCTAAAAGAAAATCTTCAGCCGCAAAATATCCTGAAGCCTGGAATACAATGCAAAGAAAGGAGGCCAAATACGAATGACGAAAAGATCCTTAAAAGTCTTCTTTCATTTGGCGCAACTTTATTAGCCCGGAAGCTCGCAAAGGGAGCCGGGGAAAAATTTGGAGGATTTTTAGTTAGCAAAATCGGTTAGATATAACTGCATACCTGTCCCATATACAACAATCTGGCCTGCAGAAATAATTAAGTGATAGTTTTTGCATGATACATCCGGCAAAAGTTTATTTAACCTGAGCAGCCGGTATTTTGCCCCGGGGATCTATGGTTAAAAAAGCCACGGAATTGTCTCATTCTCTATTAGCATGTACTGCGTTTGCACTGGACACACTTCAAGAAAAAGGTTGTTTAAGAAATCAATCCTCTCCCTGTGTAGGCTACGCGGTCAGTTGCGGGTCGCGTTGTATAGCACTGCACAATTTAATTCTGCCTGAGTTATAAATTTTTCAGAAGATATTTTATGGAAGTAGATCTTCCTTCCAACCATAAGAATGGGCAACTGACAGCAATCCACAGCGGGGTTGATTCCCGGCAAATAACGATGAGAGTTTAAGAGATTTGACGAGCTTCAGATCTTACATTGTTATAATTCGTAGATATCATTCAATACTCGGTTAGGTAGTCTTTCTATTCCTGGTTCATCGAGATACCTATCCGGACCTTTTTGGTTTAACTCCTTAATACTCTTTTTTCATGTTTCACTCGTCTTAATTCATGCTTCAGTAAACAATCACGCGATTGCTGAAGCATACCCGACTGACCTCATGTCATTTGGTAATACACCAAATCTACAATTATGAAAAGGCTATTATTGTTAGTTACTGTAAACGTTTTTGGGTTTTCGTTTGCACAGGCACAAGATGAAGTGAGAGGCAGGGTGACCGATTCCAGGGATGGCACACCCATCTCCGGCGTTAGTGTCACAATCAAAGGCACAAACACGGGGACCTCAACAAATGCCGATGGAAGATTCGCCATCAGGGCGTCATCCGGAGCCGTTCTTCTTTTCTCAAGCATAGGGTTTACTGAAAAAGAAGTAACAGTTGATCGTACTGAACTCAACGTTTCACTTGAAGTTGCACAACGTAACCTGCAGGAAGTGGTGATCACCGGTTATGGGTCAAGAAGCAGGCGCCAGGTTGCAGGATCAATTGCGAAGATAAACGGTGAAGAAGTCAAGCTTCAACCTGTGGGTTCATTTGATAAATTATTACAGGGAAAGGTGCCGGGTCTTTTATCGCAATCCCAGTCTGGCCAGCCAGGCCGTGCAGCCGATGTTACCATTCGGGGTAAGGGGTCTATCAATGGCAGTAATGTACCATTATATATTATAGATGGAGTGCAGGTTACCAGTGCGGATTTTTCATCGCTTAACCCGGCAGATATCGAATCTTACAATGTATTGAAAGATGCATCGTCAACTTCTATTTATGGCTCAAGAGGCGCCAATGGTGTGATCGTTATTACAACAAAAAGAGGCACAGCAGGTAAAACAATAGTGAATTATGATTTTCAATTTGGCTATTCTGCATTGCCCGATAATAAACTTGAATTAATGAACTCAGCGCAAAAGCTGGACTATGAGGTGAACTATGACCGGCCCGATGGAATGAATCCATTTGGGTGGACACAAGCGGAGATCGACAGCCTGAGTAAAATTGATAACAATCTTGATAAAATCATTTTTAGAAAAGGAAAAACACAACAGCATCAATTAAGTCTTTCAGGGGGAAATGATAAAACACGTTTTTATATTTCAGGTTCCGTTTTCGACCAGGACGGGATTGTGATCTCTACAGGATTGAAACGTTATACGGGCCGGGTGAATCTTGAGAACAGCTTTGGTGATTTCAAAGTAGGACTCAATACAACGTTTGGCTATTCAAAATTTACAGGGACAAGAGAGAACGATCAATATATCGGTAGCCCTTTAAATGCTATCAACTGGTTCAATCCTTATGTCACATTGTATAACCAGGATGGAAACTACCAGGATGACTTTTTGCAAGGACAACCAAACCCGGTGCGTGAGCTCGTAGAGAATTTCGGTGATGCCGATCAATTAAAAGGAGTGGGCAGCGTATATATCGAATGGAAAATTCCCTGGGTAAAAGGATTGCGGGCAAGAACACTTTGGGGTGGTGATGTAACCGAAGATGAAGCATTGGGTTATCTTGATCAAACAACCAATGCGGGTGGACAGTCAACAGGAGGAAGAGGCCAGCTTGCCAGGGCCTATGCAAGAACCTTCCGTTATACAGGAACTACTTCTGTCAGCTACCAGAATAATTTTGGTGATCATGATGTGAATGTTTCAGTGTTCAATGAGATCATTCAAAGCAGATCAGAAAACTTTGGATTTACAGGATTTGGTCTTGTTGGTCCTTTCAGGAATGAAGCGGGTATTACACCAGGTACCACAACTAATAATTATATTCCCACCGTCAATGGCGGTGCCACCAGGAATGGCTTGCTCTCCTGGTTCTTTGATGGTACTTATGGGTTTAAGAAGAAATATTACTTAAGTGGCGGCGTGCGCCGGGATGGTTCTTCACGTTTTGGTGCCGATCATCGATATGCCGTCTTCTATAATGTAGGCGGCAGCTGGATAGTCAGCGAAGAAACAATTTTTAAAGAGCATACAAGATGGATAAATGAATTGAAACTGCGCGCCAGCTATGGTACGGTGGGTAACCAGCTGGGCATCGGCAATTTTGCTTCAAGAGAATTATTAAATGCAACTGTATATAATGGAGTAGGAGGCTTATTGCTCGTTCAGTTACCTTATCCCCAATTGAAATGGGAAACAAAACAAATGTTCAATGTGGGTATTGATCTGAGTGTGCTTGAGAACAGGATACGTGGTTCAGTTGAATATTATAATAATGAAACAGTTGATCTCTTTCTTGACCGCCAGTTATCACGTACTTCAGGATTTGCATCTATTACTGCCAATTTAGGAAAGCTGCAAAACAAAGGTATCGAGGTTTGGCTGAACGCAGAAATCATTCGCAGCAGGAATTTTACATGGTCAGTCAATGCGAATTATACTTATAACAAAAATAAGATCATTGACCAGGCAGGACAGGATGAGAACGTGAATGGTCTTTTCATTAATAAAGTTGGTGAAAGAGCCAATTCGCTTTACCTGGTTCGTTATGCAGGTGTCGATCCTGATAATGGTGACGCACTATATTTAAAGAAAGATGGAACGACTACCAACATTTATGATCCTACTGATGCTGTGATCGTAGGTACAATCGACCCCCCGCAGTTTGGAGGCTTTGGTACCGATCTTAATTGGAAAGGTCTTGAACTAAGCGCATTGTTCACTTATACAAAAGGCGCAGTTGTCTATAACAATGATCGTTTCAATGTGGAGTTTCCTGGTTATTGGTTCTCCCGTGTAGCTACTTCATTGCTGAAGGAATGGCAAAAACCTGGTGATATTACCGATGTGCCAAGCCCATTCAATGATTTTCATGCAGAAACAACAAGGTTTTTGGAAAAGTCAGATCATTTGCGTTTACGCAACGTGATGTTGAGCTATAGTTTACCAAAATCTGTGTTGGAAAGGGCAAAAATATCAAGCCTGAGTGTATTTGTACAGGGGCAGAATTTGAAAGTATGGCACAACTTCCAGGGTTGGGATCCGGAAATAACAACGGGGATCCTGGGAGGGGCACAATACCCGCAATTAAAGACGATCACATTTGGTTTAAGCCTTGGTTTATAAACAAAGAAAATTACAACTATGTTATTCAAGAATATTCTATTAGCCTTTATTGTTAT
>DASTIZ010000021.1:0-3783 GCA_035717045.1 Chitinophagaceae bacterium | reverse complement strand
TTTGCAAAAAATAATCTATGCAGCTGGTGATCGTGGCAAATGATCAACAAAAGGAAGAGATTCTATCGAATGGCACCGACGGGAGTTGCCAGATCGATTGGGTAAGAACTCCGGCTGAACTTTCTGCATTCACGAATTGTGATGCGGTTATTGATCTTTTGTTTGAAGATGGCGGCTATGATGTTTCGTATTTGAATGATTCGTTGTCAAAGATGATTTTTGTTAATGCTGTGAATAGAACAATTGATGAGATAGCTCATTCGGTTATTCGCATCAATGGATGGAGTGGATTCTTAAAAAGATCCATTGCCGAAGTGGCTGGTGCTGACGGGACTGACCGTCAAGCAGCTCAAAACTTTTTGAGCTGCTTAAATAAAAAAGCAGAATGGGTGCCCGATATAAAGGGATTCGTTTCGCCGAGAGTGATCAGTATGATCATTAATGAAGCATATTTTGCCCTGGAGGAAAAGGTAAGTACCAAAGAAGAAATTGACACGGCGATGAAGTTGGGAACCAATTATCCTTATGGTCCTTTTGAATGGGCAAAAAACATTGGGTTAAAAAAAATAACAGCGTTGTTATCAGAGCTGAGTCTGACTGAAAAAAGATATATTCCTTCAAAACTGTTATTAAAAGAAGCAGGAGCGTAATGGCTTTACTATTAAATATTGATACGTCGGTTGAGGCTGCTTCCGTATGTCTTGCCAAGGATGATAAGGTGCTGGCCTTTTCTAAAAATGCACGGGGGGAGTTCGCCGGAGAGAAACGACAAGATCATACCGCATGGCTGCATGTTGCTATCAAAGAGATGTTTGACAAAACTGGTTCAGCCATAGGATCGATTGATGGAATTTCTGTAACGGAGGGACCCGGTTCATATACAGGATTGCGGATCGGAATGGCAACAGCCAAAGGAATTTGTTATGCATTGAATAAGCCTTTGATCACACTGAATACGTTGCTGGTAATGGCAAATGCCGCCAAAACCAGTGAAGCGGAATTGTTAGGTCCTATGATCGATGCGCGGAGAATGGAAGTATTTGCCGCGATCTATACAAAGGATCTCCGGGTGGTAAAAGATCCAATGGCAATTACATTGAATGAAAAGAGTTTTGATGAGGAATTGACTCAGAATACCATTTGTTTTTTTGGAAATGGTAGTGATAAGTTCCAAAAAATCAAAAACCATCCTAAGGCCTTTTTCAGGAAAATAGATTTTGATGCGACTACTATGGTTTCACTGGCGCAGGAGAAATTCAACAGGAAAGAATTTGCCGATCTTGCCTATGCGGAGCCGTTGTACCTTAAAGAATTTTATACACCGGCCCGCTGATCCTTTACTAATGAAAACTATTTTTGGATCACCTTAACTCCAACACTTGTCATGAGCAGTTATACGTTAACAATCATTCCCGGAACAGCATCTGAACCGGAATTAAAACTCGATACACTGGATATTAAAAAGTCTGCGATCATTTTACGGGCAGTCAATCATAAATTAAGGCAAGTCATGTTAAAATATATTGGTGAGAAAGGCCAGGTTACGGTGACAGAGATCTTTGAACATTTATTGCTCGAGCAGGCAGTGGCATCACAACAGCTTGCTATTTTAAGAAAGACGGGTTTTGTAAAAACAAAAAGAGAAGGAAAGTTCATTTATTACTCTGTAAACAGGCAAAGGTTGCTGGATCTCAATAAGTTTGTCAGGGACCTGCTGGGATAGGTTGTTAATATTTTAGCTTACTTTCACGGGCTCTTTCATCTCAATTATCTTTGCATTTAAACCATAAGTATGTACGTTGAACAATTGTATACCGGTTGCCTGAGCGAGGCGGCTTACTATGTCGAAAGTGAAGGCGAAGCTGCGATCATTGATCCGCTGCGTGACATTGATGAGTATTTACATCTTGCCAACGAAAGAAAAACAAAGATCAAGTATATTTTTGAAACACATTTCCATGCTGATTTTGTAAGCGGGCATATTGATCTTGGTCATGCAACCGGTGCCCCAATTGTTTATGGACCCAATACCGTGACCAAATTCCCGGTTCATGTGGCAAGGGATGGAGAAAAATTTTCAATCGGCAAAGTCACCATCGAAGTGCTGCATACTCCCGGGCATACGCTTGAGTCTTCCTGTTTTTTATTAAAAGATGAAAACGGCAAAGACCATTGTGTATTCACCGGAGATACATTATTTGTTGGGGATGTGGGCCGACCTGACCTGGCACAAAAAGGGGAGGCACTTACGATGCAGGACCTCGCCGGCATGATGTACGACAGCATTCACGCTAAATTATTTCCTTTAGCGGATGATGTGATCGTTTACCCCGCGCATGGTGCAGGCAGTGCTTGCGGCAAAAGTATAGGTAAGGAGACTTTCAGTACAATCGGTGAACAGAAGAAACACAATTATGCGTTGGAATCAAAAACAAAAGAAGAGTTTATTCAAAAGGTAACTGAAGGGATAGCTGCACCTCCGCAATACTTCCCGATCAATGCACAGATAAATAAGGAGGGATATGAAAGCCTGGATGAAGTTCTTCAGCAAGGGTTAAAACCTTTACCGGTTGCTCAATTCAAGACCTTACTGAATGATGATAATATCATACTTGATACAAGACCTGAGACAGAATTTGTAAAAGGATTTGTTCCCGGTTCGATCAATATTGGTTTGAATGGCCGGTTTGCAGAATGGGCAGGAAGTCTGCTGCCATTTGATAAACCGATATACCTCGTTACCGAGCCTGGGAAAGAAAAAGAAACTATCGTCAGGCTTGCCCGGGTAGGTTTTGAAAAGATCGTTGGGCATTTGCAAGGTGGTTTTGAAGCATGGAGAAAAGCGGGTCACAAGGCCGATATGATCGTTGAAGTAGAGCCTGATGAGCTTTTGATGGATATGCAGTTTGACAATAATCTTATTGTGGTGGATGTAAGAAAGGAAAATGAATTTGCTGAGGGACACCTGCCCGATGCCATGAATCTTCCACTAAGTGAAATGACTGATCCTGCGACGATGGCCAATGTTGAAGATGGACATAATTTATATGTTCATTGCGCCGGCGGTTATCGCAGCGTCATCGCGTGTTCACTGTTAAAGCGCCAGGGTATTCATAATCTTCGCAATATTGCCGGCGGCTGGAACGCCATTAAAGACCTGGGAAAAGTTGAGATAGTAAAAGAGAAGAGTGTGTTGAATTAACCGCCTCACCCCTGGCTCCTCTCCTGGCGGAGAGGGGAAGGCCAGCAGCGCACATAACCCACTTGCAACAGATGTACTCTTATATTTGGATTATTCCGTTATTGATGGCGTACTTAACGAAGTCCCACTCTGGTTTTTAAATTAAGGTTTTCAACAACGCCTCGCGGTAACTATCGATCGTTCCTGGACTAAAAAAATCTTATCTGCAATTTCTTTGTCCAGGTTTTAAAAAGAATAACCTATCTGAATTTCACCCGGAATTATCCAGTCCCAATAGCTGCCTAACCCTCCGCTCTTTTTGTGTCCTAATAAAAAGTTAACACCCCTTTATTTTCGCCATTCGTCAAGTGCATAGTGCCACTCAACTAATTCATTAACATTCCGTCTTGTTATGCTGCTACTTTTATTCTACGAATGTTTTTGTATTTAACATTCCTGCGTGTAACAAATCATTGACTCAGACCGTTTAGGCATAACCAGGTATAACCATGAACCACAAAACCAACCCCACTCTTACGGGTTTGTTGCTACTTTGCCTTTTTGCAAACGCACAAACCACACCCGCACCAAGGGAACTCCCC
>DASTIZ010000020.1:0-6717 GCA_035717045.1 Chitinophagaceae bacterium | reverse complement strand
TGGCAAAAGCGTCAACGCTCCCGCCCTTACAGGATGCGATCCTTAATCATCTTGAACAAACCAAAACACATGCGAAAAAGTTAGATCAGGTATTTGAAATAATGGGAAAGGTACCACAGGCCAAAAAGTGTGATGCAATGGAAGGTTTGATCAAAGAAGGGGAAGCGGCCATTGAAAACACGGACACAGCAACACCTGCCAGGAACCTGGCCATCATTATGGCTTCACAAAAAGTAGAACATTATGAGATTTCTTCTTACACCGGTTTGATAAAACTGGCCGATAGTCTTGATTATCCTGAAGTATCGGCCGTGCTTGAAGAGATATTGAATGAAGAAGAAGATAGTGATGCGCTGTTATCTGAAATAGCTAACAGTGAGATCCTTAATTCAGGTAGCGAGGAAAGTGATAAGGAAGAGTGATGGCTACGCGAAAAGGTAAATATTAATTCACAAAAAATCAGAAATATGGACGATAATGGCAACGGCAAAATACCAGTCAATAAAAAGACAGAGAGTCTTGATCAACATGTCGAAGATTCACAAGGACAATTTTTAACAACGAACCAGGGTGTAAAGGTCAATGATGATCAAAATACATTGAAAGCAGGCGAAAGAGGCCCGAGCTTACTGGAAGATTTTATTTTCCGGGAAAAGATCACCCATTTTGATCACGAAAGGATTCCTGAAAGAGTTGTGCACGCAAGAGGTTCAGCCGCTCACGGAGTTTTTAAAATGAATGAAGATCTCTCTGAGTTTACGAGGGCGAGATTTTTAACAGATACTTCTAATGAAACACCTGTGTTTGTCCGGTTTTCTACGGTAGCAGGTTCAAGGGGTTCAACAGACCTGGCGAGGGATGTTCGCGGATTTGCTGTAAAGTTTTATACAGAAGAAGGCAACTTTGATCTGGTTGGTAACAACATGCCTGTATTCTTTATCCAGGATGCCATAAAATTTCCTGACCTGGTACACGCAGTAAAACCAGAACCACATAATGAAATTCCGCAGGCGGCATCGGCGCACGACACGTTCTGGGATTTTATCTCCAATACGCCTGAATCGGCACACATGATCATGTGGCTGATGAGTGACCGGGCCATTCCAAGAAGTTACCGGATGATGGAAGGCTTTGGCGTACATACATTCCGTTTAGTAAATGCAGAAGGAAAATCCACATTCGTAAAATTTCATTGGAAACCGGTACTGGGTGTTCACTCTGTTGCATGGGATGAAGCACAAAATATTTCCGGAAAAGATCCGGACTTCCACCGTCGTGATCTTTGGGAAGCGATCGAAAATGGTGATTATCCGCAATATCAACTCGGTGTTCAATTGGTGCCGGAAGAAGATGAACACAAATTTGAATTTGACCTGCTTGATCCTACCAAGATCATTCCCGAGGAATTAGTGCCTGTAAGAATTGTAGGAACGATGACGCTGAACAAGAATCCCGATAATTTTTTTGCAGAAACAGAACAAGTCGCATTTCATATCGGAAACCTTGTGCCGGGAATTGATTTTACAAATGATCCTCTATTGCAGGGAAGATTATTTTCTTATACCGATACACAATTAATAAGACTAGGCGGACCAAATTTTCACGAGATACCGATCAACAGGCCGATAGCAGCTATTCATAATAATCAACGTGATGGATTCAGCCGGCAAACGATCAACAGGGGTAAGACTGCGCATAGCCCGAATACCATGTCCGCCGGCTGTCCTTTCCAGGCGGGTGCCATGAAAGGTGGCTTTACCAGCTTTACAGAAAAGATAGACGCACATAAGATCAGGGAACGAAGTAAGAGTTTCTTTGATCATTTCAGCCAGGCAAAACTGTTTTTTAATAGTCAATCCGATCCTGAAAAAGATCATTTGACAAATGCATTGTGTTTTGAGTTGGGAAAAGTGGAAACGATCGTTGTCCGTGAACGAATGCTGCATTTGTTGTTGCAGATCGATGAAGGTCTCGCGGCTGCTGTTGCGTATAAACTCGGCATGCATGTTCCAAAAGCATTGACAACACCATTAAATCAAACGGTTCCTGCCGATGCAGATCCTGAAAAATACAGACCCGTTGTAAAAGAAGGCTCGTTACCGAGGTCGAAAGCATTAAGTATGGCCTACACGGTGAAGGATTCGATTGCCACAAGAAAGATCGCCATACTTGCTGCTGATGGAGTTGATGAAGACAGCTTGCTATCCGTTAAGGATGCAATTACTGCCGAAGGCGCTTTATGCGAAGTGATCGCACCGCGGCTTGGATTCATTACAGGTCAAAATGATACCGCTATCCCCGTTGATAAAAGCCTGCTGACCACTGCATCAGTTTTTTATGATGCGGTGTATGTACCCGGTGGCATCAACAGTGTGGCGACATTGGCGGCAGATGCAGATGCGATACATTTTTTAAATGAAGCTTTCAAACATTGCAAAGCAATTGCAGCTGATGACGACGCGATGCAGGTATTGGAAGAAACTTATTTTGCTAAAAAACTGCCGGAGGATAATGATGATGACACCGTAAGTGCAGAAGGAATTGTGATCGGGGTGAGTGCTGACCAGTTAAGCAAACAATTTATCGAAGCGATCAAACAGCATCGCTTCTGGGACCGGGAAGTTCCAAGAAAAGTTCCTGCATGATGTAGTATGAAATTAATAATAACAAAACGTGACCATATAGGGGCCGCCAGGAAGAGATGCATAAAAAAGTTCCTTCGCTATTTCCGAAATGGATTTACAGATGAAAAGTATATAGCATGGGAAAGACAGTATAAAGTTGACGCCCATCTTCAATTCCAGGAAAAATTGAACCGGGCAGCATTTAGAAAGTTGCTGGCAGCAAAATCCTACGAGAGCATTTCGCAGGCGGCGATTCAAACAGAAGCGAGAACAAACTTATTATTCTCATTTGAAAAAATCGCCATCCGTGATGCCGTGAGATCTGCGGAAGGAGCTGAACACTTTGCTACCGGTTTATTTGAATGGCTTTACGGCCCCGGATTGCTGCAACGGAGATTTGAAAAATTTGTAGACGTACTCAGCCGTCTCCCGAGAAAACAGACACGAGTGTTGACATGGCCCCTGGTAACCGTCTTTGGTTTTATTGCAGAACCCGATAAACATATTTTTCTGAAGCCAAGAGTTACCCGGGCCGCTGCTGAAAAATACCGCTTTGATCTTGACTACATCTCACCTCCGAATTGGGATACTTATGAAAGCCTATTACTGTTTGCCCAACAGATAAAAAGGGACACGAAGGAACTTCGTCCAAAAGATTACATAGATCTGCAATCGTTTATCTGGGTGTTGGGATCGGATGAATATCCTGATTAAACAATTGATTATTTGCTTCGAATCGATGGACGTAAAGATTTCAACAGGCAAAAAAGCAGTAGCGGGCTAAAAAGAACGGGCTAAATTGAATAGATACCTGGCTAAATAAAAATCCCCCTGGCCCCAAGTGGACCCATCATCTATGACCCGGTAAGATGTTCATTGCCGCGATTTTTTAACGACTGCATTCTTTATCAAGCACATTTATTGTTTTCTCAAAAATTTCTTTTGCCTCATCAACTGTTTGTCCGATGCATACCAGTCCCAGTTTTCCATATTGGGACACGGCCCCTATCATATGAAACATTACGCCGGTCTGTTTTGAGCTATCATACAGTATCCCATTACACATGGCAATATCTATCAGGTCATGCGGAGTAAGCCCTTTGTAGTTTTCATTCACGACATTGTCCGATGCAAAATAGCAGCGCTGTTGGCCGTTCGGCATTGCATAGACACCCTCGCGCCAATTAAATTCTCCCCCGGTTAAAAATTGAAGCATCAGGAACGGATGAGTGGTTCCTCCTTTCCGCAAGTTAATTTCGATAGCGTAATGTTTCCAGCCAACGGGTTCCTTCACCGAAATAAAATCTATGCTAAACCGGCCCAGGACGCCTTCAGCCTGTAATTCCTGTGCTATCATTTTTCCCATTACTGCGATCTCTTTGTTGTATTCATCGCTGGCCGGGAATGACGATCCCAAAAACACCTGCTCACTTTCTCCACCAAGAAACTGATCGTGTGTTGAAATTATGTCCACATGACCAATGGGATTTATCCGGCATTGAACGGAGGGCGATTTCTTAATTTGCGCTTCTATAAACTCTTCGGCAATACCCCCCAGGGTTCTGAACTTTTGAATATATTGTTCGTGGCTAACATCCATGGCGACAGCCTTCAGATAATGAGGCATCCTTTGCCTTATTATATATCTTGCATTTTCGTTTTCCGCATCAATTTCATTATAATAAAAAACTGCATTCCCTTCTCCGGAAAAACCATCGTTCATTTTTATAACTGCTTTTTGCAGAGCCGGGTTGTTTTTTTTCAGCAGGCACAAAGCATCCGCAATATCATCTTCGTTTCCCAGGTCTTCAATACCGGTAGGCACGGGAATACCGACCTTTCTGAAAATTTTGCGACTACCGCTTTTTGTACCAAGATAGGACAGCCGCGGGTTGCAGCCATAAACAGGAATATCTAACGCCAGTGCCAATTGTTTTTCGAGATCCGTTACATTGAAACAAGCGAGGTGAGCCATCTCAGGAAACCTGATTTGTTGCCGGATCCTCCTGATTAAACGAGGCCTGTCTAATATTTTTTCGGTGAGTGGTTTACGGGATGCATCAAAACAGCTCAACATGGTAAGTCGTTGCCGGGCGTGATATCCGGTAATTCCGGGTAGTAAATGAATATAATAATCTATGATACTGTTATCTATGGGTATGCTTGTTACATAAATAACCTGGGTCCTGGGCATACGCAACAGCATCAGAAAACACAGCAACCTCTCTTCATAATGTACAACACCCTTTAACGTCTTAAGCATGTCGTTGTCGAGTGTAAGGCTTGGTATAATAACTATTGTTTTTTCCGCCAGGTCATTCAAAAAAATCTCATGGAAATGTTTTGCAAATCTTTCCTGCAGCTCTGCAAAAGTCCTGTCAGTGTCGATACCCGTTTTATAATAGAGAGTCTCCATTTTTACCAGGCGGGGGTTCTAAATGCAATACGACCTGACCAATAGCCAACCTTATTGTTTAAACGATTCATTAGCTTTCGTTTGAATAAAGGTATTTTATTGGTATTAACGTGACGAATGACTGAGGTAAGCAGAAAATATGAAATTGGTCATGTTTTTCCGGGGTTCAATATGCCCGGAAGAGTCGTTGAACCGGGACCGAAAGTGAATTACGTAAAATAAACATTGGTCGAATTTGTGTCCGGAGTCGATTGCAGTACTGTTTATTCTAATACATTTCCCGAACCGAGTGCTACCGCAAGTCCCACTGGATCATCAACCCGGCCGATTTTGGTATAATTATAGGATGTAGAAAATGTCTTATAAAACAGAACCAGCGTAGAAGAACCGTAAAGCATCAGGTCGCCATCTTGTATTGTTCCTGGATTCGATGGGCTCATAGGAAGATCCCTCGATAAATCAACATACTTTTCATTTCCGTTCAGCTTAATCATATTTACGGTCATTGGCAGCACAGATTTCAATGCGGTGGCAGTTGCATTCTCCTATAGCGTTGCAGTAAATGTATGGCTACCAATTTTGATTTTCATTTTATTTACCATTGGCTTTGGGTTATTGTTGCTATTGTGTGATGTTACGGATGCTGCACCCTTTTTATCAAAAGATATACAACTACTAAGGAGAGATAGTGGGTCTTTGACTTCGTTTGACTCTCTGTTATATTGTTTAATGCTAATTCCTTTCAGCGACTGAACAACTGATCCGACAACGCAGCACTTGGGGATTATTTTATTCATTCCCTATCCCGGAGTCTGCCCTCATTAGTCCTTTTATTGCGGTTGGCTATGGGCAAGACCCGGGAGGGATGGAATGAATTTTTGCCAATCATTTCCTTCGGCTGCTTCTTTCAAAATCATATTTCTTTTTACCAAAAATTTTTTCATGTATTTCTTTAGGTAAACTTTGGAAAACAGCTTCCCCAATATTCCAAAAGGTGCCTCAAAAATAAAAATATCAGTCATTGCCGTATAGTTTCCTGTAAAAACAAATAAATGTCTATGGTACATCTGCTTGAATGCCCCCTTAATCATTTCACTTACAAAGTAATTTGGAAAATCGTAAGCAGTTATTTTTACAGTTAAGTTTTGATAAAAGCCAAGGTGTTTTGCTCTCCAGGTTATCGTATCTTTAAATTTCATGATTCCTGATGTTACACCTGAAATGGCCTTTTCGCCTGTTCCCTTTGTAGAAAGATGATGTAAGTCCACATTCAAAGAGAGAAGAAAACATCTTTCTATCGGTGCATTTATTATTGTTTCTAGCCTTACGATTTCCATCTTGTTCTGTTTTTCATTTCTAATATCCTCTGCATAAGATTGGTTATTTTAGATTATACTATGGAATTTATAATCGGAATGTTTTTGAATTTTAATAACAAAGAAAAATATTTTAATTGCGAGGATTAAATCTAATTGACAAAAATAAATACTTAAAAATTAAAATAAACAGTGTGAAATACGAATACTGTAAGCCTATTGGGCTATCGGGAAAGCGCTCGATTTCTATTTTCTCTGCTTCTACCTCACAATAAAGTGACATGTGCAAAACTTAATGCAGTCTATTTAGCCGGCATGATAAAAATCATACGCTTTACATGTTGGAAAGATTATCTTAAAC
>DASTIZ010000019.1:0-8549 GCA_035717045.1 Chitinophagaceae bacterium | reverse complement strand
ATTTTTTCAAATTTAATTGTATGAGTTTAAAAAGTTGAATGAGTTCAAAAAGTTCAAAAGGTTTTTCGTCAACATTTTAAACCTTTTAAACTTTTGGAACTTCTGGAGCTCATTCAAATTATTTCGAAATACCTCTTATACTCCCAGTCAGTCACGGCTTTCAGATGTTGTCTCCACTCCCACTCACGGGTCTGCACAAAATGTTCCGTAAATTTTTCGCCCAGGATCTCTTTTGCTATGGCAGACTTTTTCATCTCCTGTGTTGCTTCATCAAGTGTTTTTGGCAACACCCCAAATGAAAATTCTTTGTAACCATTTCCAGTCACCGGTGGCTGGGATAATTTTAATTTTTTCCGGATGCCATATAATCCTGAAGCAAGCGCGGCCGCCATTGCCAGGTAGGGATTTGCATCGGAGCCGATCACCCTGGTCTCCAGCCGACATGATTTACTACTATTATTTAGCACCCGCAATGCCACGGTCCTGTTGTCGATTCCCCAGGTAAGCGTTGTCGGTGCCCAGGCACCTTCCACCAACCGTTTATAACTATTGATCACGGGGGCATACATGGGCAGCATATGCGGCAGGCAATATAATTGCCCGGCTATATAACTTTTCATTACGCTACTCATCTTTGTTTTATCCTTTTCATCATAAAAAAGATTTTTTAATGATTTCTTATCCCACAAGCTTTGATGCACGTGTCCTCCACAACCCGGTAAGTTCTCATTGATCTTTGCCATGAAAGTGGCCATTATGCCAAACTTATAAGCAATCTCTTTTACAGCAGTTTTAAATAATACTGCCCTGTCCGCCGCTTCGGTAATACCAGAATACGTGATCGCGGCTTCGTAAGTGCCCGGACCCGTTTCCGTATGAAGGCCCTCAAGTGGGATATCAAATTTTTTCAATTGTTCAAACAGTTCAGTGAAAAATTGATTTTCCAATGAGCTCCTTAGGACAGAATAGCCGAACATTCCGGGTGTAAGCGGTGTAAGATTTTTAAATTGTTTTTCATGGGCGGTTTGCGGCGTTTCTGCAAAATTGAACCATTCAAATTCTTGTGAGAAGACCGGGTTAAATCCCATTTCATTGGCATCGGCCAAAACTTTTTTTATCAATTGCCGTGGACATACATGAGCCGGCTTACCCGTTTCATCAAGTATCTCACCCAGAAAAAACGGAACGTCATTTTCCCATGGTATTTTTCTAAAAGTTGAAAGATCGATTTTTGCCGGAGTATCCGGGTAGCCGGTGTGCCAGCCGGTATAACTTACGTTGTCATAAGCCGCATCACCCGCATCCCAGCCATAAACAACATTACAAAAGCCAAGGTTTGAGTCAGCTACCGAAAGAAATTTTTCAGTTGAGATATATTTTCCTCTTAATATTCCATCCATATCGCTAATGGCAATCTTCACTTTGCCGGAAGGATGTGCTTTCACATATTGAAGGATCTCTTTGGTAGTCATAAAAATCTTATTTATTTAAACCTGCCCTCCTGTTGCCAAATATTTTAAATGCGGCAAAACAAAGCCCCATCAATAAAAAATATAGTATTGCCAATCTATAGTTGTATATCGTCATCGCTACTAATGAAACAATGGCAATAACCAAAGCAACAACCGGAAACAGGGGATACATGGGCGCCTTAAAAGGCCTCTCCAGCCGGGGTTCTTTTTTTCTTAATTGCAGTAATGCTATCATCGATATTATGTATAAAGTTAAAGCACCGAATACAGATATCGTAATGATCTCTGCCGTCTTCCCGGTCAATAGGGCCACGATTCCAACGATCATGTTAATGAGAAGTGCATGGGCAGGAGTTTGAAAACGCGGATGTATTTTTCCAAGAAATGCGGGCGCCATTTTTACACGGCCAAATTCAAGACTGGCTCTTCCTGCCGCTAAAATAATTCCGTGAAAAGATGCGATCAATCCAAATAATCCAACGGTGATAAGTAAGTGATAAAGGATATTATTTCCTCCCACAATTTTGCCTAAAGCCAATGGAAGCGGCGAATCTGAAGTAGTCCCATCAGGTTTATAGACGATGGCTTCCCAGCCGGCAACCCCCACCGAACTGATAAAGGTAAGGATACACAATACAACCAGGGTAACTATAGCCGAACCGAATCCAATTAAAATCGTTCGTTGCGGGTTAATGGCTTCTTCAGCTACATTCGCGACTCCTTCAATGGCAAGAAAAAACCAGATCGCAAAGGGAATTGCTGCAAGCACTCCTTCCCATCCGTTGGGAAATGCATTCTGTTGCAGGTTTTTTATTTCGAGGTGGGGTAAGGTGATACCGCTGAATAACAATAATTCGCCCACGGCAAGGATCGTGATCACCAACTCAAAAGTAGCAGCAGCTTTTACGCCATAAATATTCAAAGCAGTAAAAAGCAGGTAAGCAAAGATGGCGATCCCCAGTACCGGCAACTGTGGAAGGAATAAATTGAAGTAGGCGCCGATCGCAAAAGCAATAGCCGGCGGCGCAAAAATAAATTCAAAGTTTTGCGCCATGCCGGCAATAAAGCCAAGATCTTTCCCCAATGCCCGTGTAGCATAATCAAATCCACCCCCGGCTTTCGGAATTGCGCAGGCAAGCTCGGTATAACTAAATGTAAACGTGACATACATGATAATGATGAAAACCGTGGCAATAGCGAGACCAAGCGTCCCTCCTTTTTCAAGACCAAGGTTCCAGCCGAAATACATTCCGGAGATGACGTATCCAACACCCAGGCCCCACAGCATCGCAGGCGTAAGCGTTCTTTTTAATTCGGTCTTTGACGACAATTGAGCAAAATTTGGTTTGTAATATCTTAAATATTACTGAATGATTAAAGGAGTCTGTTGAGTTATTTATGATCCTGTTCCCGTATAATCTACCTCGTTATTGTGCCTTCTGTTCTACTTTTCTCCTGCCAGTTCCATGAGAACCTTATACTCTTTGTCGGTCACAGGTTGTACAGAAAGTCTGCCAATCCGGACCAGCGCCATATTGCCGAGGCGTTTATCCTTCTTTATTACATCTAAGGAAACCGGCTTCTTCAATTTCTTATAAACTTTCAGATCAACCGCAACCCAACGTTTATCATCAGTCGTCGGATCCTGGTAAGCTTGTTTAACCACTTTGGCTATTCCGACTATTTCCAAACCTTCATTGCTATGATAAAAGAAGACCTCATCGCCCTTTTTCATGGCATTTAAATGAACACGGGCCGCATAATTTCTTACACCACTCCATACAGTTTGCTTTTCTTCGGTGAACTTTTCCCAACTATATGCATTTGGTTCTGATTTGACAAGCCAATACGCCATGTTGATTGCGGATTTTAGATTTAAGATTTGGGATTTTTAGGGACAAATATATAGTTGGTTTTATTATCCTTTTCAGGAACGGGAACACTTTACTCCTTCCCACCAGGAAGGCTATCTAAAAGAGATTTACTTTGTAATGAGTGCGGGATGGGCTTTTACCATCCACTCGCCAACACATCCGCAATATGCATAGTCTTCATGCTGTAGCCCTTATTCTTGATGTAACCATCTAAGTGCATCAAACAGGAAAGATCGGTGGAGATAAGAAAATCCGCTTTTGTCAATAATGCATTTTCAACTTTTTGTTCCCCCATTCCAATGGAGATCGGCTCAAACTTAATAGCAAACGTACCTCCAAAACCGCAACAGGTTTCCACATCATTCATTTCATGAAGCTCTAACCCTTTTACATGGGATAACAGCCGTCGCGGTTCCTCTTTGATGCGACATTCCCTTAAACCTGCACAGCTATCATGATAAGTTGCTT
The DNA here is from genome assembly GCA_035717045.1 of Chitinophagaceae bacterium. Classification (GTDB taxonomy): domain Bacteria; phylum Bacteroidota; class Bacteroidia; order Chitinophagales; family Chitinophagaceae; genus VBAS01. The sequence continues at coordinate 4,735 of DASTIZ010000019.1, read as the reverse complement.
TACCATTTAATACCGCACCAACATCCTCTACCTGCAGCACTTTTACCATAAACTCTGAGAACTCAATAACTCTTTTGGCTAATTCCTTCACGTCATTATGTACGGACGAATTATCCAGCAATTTGGAATAATAATTCCTGACAAAGCCTGCACAACTTGCGCTGGGTGTAACAACATAATCACTGCCATGAAAATCCTTTACAAACTTCATACAGACAGCCCTCGCTTCATCCCAAAAACCTGCATTGAAGGCCGGTTGGCCACAACAAGTTTGCTTTGTATTATAAGTAACAGTGCAACCAATTTTTTCGAGAACCCTCACCATATTAAATCCTGTTTGAGGATATAGTTGGTCGACAAAACATGGTATGAAGAGTTGTACATTCATTTTTTATTCATCGAACATTGAGCGTTGAAAATTGAACATTTCTTAAGTTAAAAACGTTCAATGTTCAATATTCAATTTTCAATGATCAATCAGGTTTTCAGTGGCGAAATCATTTTTAACGCTGTTAAGGCTGCTTCCTCACCCTTATGTCCATGCCTGCCTCCCATTCTCTCTTTTGCCTGCTCTTCATTGTCAACGGTCAATACGCCAAAAATTGTGGGCACAGGTAATGTAAGGTTTAGGTGAACAACACCGTCTGTTATTGCCCTGCATACATAATCAAAATGCGGAGTATCGCCGCGAACAACGCACGCTAATGCAATAAATGCATCCGGTTTTTTCTTCCTGCCGGTATTTTCCCAATAGTTTTTGATGGCAAATGGAATTTCAAACGCACCCGGTACTATGATCGTAACTATTCTTTTTATTTTATAATCCTCCAACTTCTCCCGGCAGCCTTTTTCCAATTCATCAACAATCGCTGAGTTCCATTCCGTTTTTACTAAAACGATACAGGCATTCTTTTTAAGAACGCCTGTATTTATGTCTAATAATTTGCTATTGCTAACGTCTGCCATTTTAGTAACGTTCAAGGCCACATGGTGCAGGAAACAAGGCTGTGCCTTGAGCCTTGATTTTTGCACCTTGAAATCTTAATTGTATTGACCCAGCCTTGCCAAAGACTTGTCAGCGTCATTCGCAAATGGCGTATCATAAAACTTTTCCTTTACTTCTTTATACAGGTCAATCGCTTCTTTATTCTTACCCAGGCTGTTTGAAAGCTGCGCGGCAAAGAACAAAGCTTCGGCTGAACTGTAGCGGTCCTCAGGAAAATGATTTGACGCCTTCTTGTAGCTGGAAATTGCATCATCGTTCCGGCCCAGTTCTGAATACGCATCGCCAAGTAATTTGTAAGCTCGTGCCTGGTAGTTCTTCGCCGGGCTTGAATATTCTTTTAAATGCTTAACTGCATTGTTAAAATCACCGAGCCTCAAATAACAATCGCCTGCATATAGCCTGGCAAGACTGCCGGCTTTTGTGCTACCATATTCCCTGATGATCCGGGTAAAGCCCCAGTTAATACCATCGCCATTCAGGGCCTTTTGCAAGCTATCCATACGGTAATATTCTTCCGCCTTGAACATGGCATCAAATGCTTTTTCAGCGCGGGGTGCAACCACAAAATTTCTGTAACCCCACCAGCCACCAACACCCAATACAATCACCGCCAGTACAATCGTGATCTGTTTTTGATAACGGGTCCAGAAATCCTGTGCTCTGGCAATTATTTCGTCACTATCAGTCGCCGTCACCTTTTTCTTCTCAGCCATTTAAAATTGAAATTTAGGTTTAGAAATTTTGAATTTTACTAATCAACTATGAAGGGATAATTTTTATCTACGTAAACATCTTTTAATACCTCATCATTATCGGGCCAGGGACTTTCTTCAGCAAACCTCACTGATTCGGCAACTATACCTTCCACTCGCTCATCGATCTTTTTAAGATCATCTTCTGTCGCAAAACCGCCCGACAGAATTGTTTTTCGAACAGTTTGAAGCGGATCCTGACCTTTATATTCATCTACTTCTTCTTTGCTGCGATACTTTTGCGGATCACTTATTGAGTGCCCCTTGTAACGATAAGTTTTCATTTCAAGAAGGGTGGGCCCGCCCTTTTCCCGTGCTCTTTTTACGGCACGGCTTACACTTTCATGCACCGCTTCAGGACTCATGCCATTAATGGTATCAGCAGGCATTTCATAACCATCGGCAAGTTTATAAATATCAATCACGTTACTTGTACGTTCTACAGAAGTACCCATTGCATAGTTGTTGTTCTCGCAAATAAAAATTACAGGCAACTTCCATAACATGGCCAGGTTGAACGTTTCATGTAAAATTCCTTGTCGGGCAGCACCATCTCCAAAAAAGCAAAGTATTACATTATCAGTGCCGCGATATTGCTCTGCGAAGGCCAAGCCGGCGCCGGTTCCAATCTGGGCTCCCACTATTCCATGTCCACCCCAAAACCCAACTTCTTTTCCAAAAAAGTGCATGCTCCCTCCTTTACCTTTCGCACAACCAGTGGCTTTGCCATATAACTCAGCCATGCAACTATTTACCGGAACCCCTTTGGCTATCGCCAGGCCATGATCGCGATAGGCAGTGATAAATCCATCTTCGGCGCGGGTAGCAGTCATGCACCCGGCCGCAATTGCTTCCTGCCCGGCATAAGAATGAAAAAAACCACGGATCTTCCCTTCCATCTTGTATTTTTCTTCGGCCATCATTTCAAACTGGCGGATAAGTTGCATCAACTCGTACCAATAGAGATAGGTTTCCTTTGAGAATTTAGTGGCCACAGGCTTCAGTGTTGGGGATGTTTCTGCCATAGATTAAGCGGGGGCAAAAATAAGGCAAAACAAGCAATTTCAGGTTTCGGATTTTCGATTTTAGGTTGACGTTTTTTATGTGGTTATCAGCTTTGTAGCCCGGATTTGGTATCGTTGCTTTCGAATCATCCGGCGGAAGATTCGACCCCATGTGCCGTATCAAGCTGATCGTCGTTTCGTGAGTCCCAAATACCAGTCGTGCTCAAAGACGCAGATCTTTTCATACACTTTCGATTCGCGTCCCTCGCCACACGCCTTAAAAACTTAATATTGCAGCGATTGTTAAGACTCCATTCCATATCATTAACTCAATTCAAAAACTACCGGAGTCGTTCATTTGTATTCAATGAACGCATTATTGGGATTTGCGGCAACAATGGAGTTGGGAAAACCAATTTGCTGGACGCGATTTATTATCTCTGCTTCACCAAAAGTTATTTGACACGAGATGTTTTAAATATTCAAAGCGGTCTGTACGGATTCAGGATTGATGGAGAATTTGAGTTAAATAAAAAAAAAGAAAAAGCTGTCTGCATTCTGCGGGAAACCGGTAAAAAAGAATTTTTCCTAAACGATTCTGCTTATGAAAAATTCTCTGAGCATATCGGCCACTATCCGTGTGTGATCATTGCCCCTGATGATATCCGGATCCTTGCCAATGGTAGTGAAGAAAGAAGACGGTTCCTGGATGCTTTACTTTCGCAATTGGACAAGGCATATTTGCAGCATCTCATCAACTACACAAAGATCCTGGCGCAAAGAAATTCCCTGCTCAAAAGCAGTTACGAAACAGGCAACAGGAATATCCCGCTGCTTGATGTTTTAGATGAGCAATTAATAAAACCCGGTGAATATATTTATGAGAAGCGTAAACAGTTTCTCGTTTCATTTCTATCCTCCGTCAAAAACCTTTATACCGAGATCGCCAGACAGGAGGAAGACGCTGAATTACATTATTCAAGCGAATTACATCAATGTTCATTTACAGAGTTATTACACCTGAATCGACAAAGAGATATGACGGCACAGAGAACAACAGGTGGTATTCATAAAGATGACCTTGTCTTTAATCTTTCCGGACAATTATTCAGGAACATGGCTTCGCAAGGTCAACGTAAGAGCTTGCTGTTTGCGCTGAAAATTGCAGAAATGGATGTGTTGCGGGAAAATAAGGGCTTTGCTCCCCTCCTTTTACTGGACGATGTATTTGAAAAATTGGATGAGGATCGTATTGCCAATTTGCTCCGCCGGGTCTGCATCCAAAATGATGGGCAGGTTTTTATTACTGATACCAATGAAGAGAGACTTTTGAAACATCTTGATGTCTTGAAAATAACATTTCAAATGGTCAGTTTATGAGGCCGCATATTCTGCCGCAATTATTGATTATTTATTATTGATTATTGTTTGCTTAGAAGAGAGCTCCCAATTTTAGTAATCAATAATCAGTAATCAATAATTAACTTTGCCGAATGGGTGAATATTCAATTGGCGAGGCCTTACAAAAATTCCTTGATGAAAGCCGTATAAAAGGTTCTATCCAGGCTTTGCAAATTGAAGATGTGTGGGAAGAGATCATGGGAAAAACAATAGCCCGGTACACCGATAACATCGGTATCATTAATGATACACTTTTCATCACTACACATGTTGGACCTTTAAAACAAGAATTGATATTTCAAAAGGAAAAAATAAAGCTTCGTGTGAACGAAGCTTTAGGTAAAAATGTGATAAAAGAGATCATTGTCAAATAAGTACTCCAATCCTTCTTTCGCTTTCCGCGGCCGTATCAAATATCTCCATACGGTTATTAACGGCTTCTTCTAGAATATCTTCTGTTGAAACAATGCCACGAAAGGAATAATCCTCGAAAACAGGTAAATAGCGAACATGATGCTGACGCATCAGCTGCATACATCTTTCAACCGTATCGTCTGTTGTTGCCGCCGGTA
>DASTIZ010000018.1:0-8720 GCA_035717045.1 Chitinophagaceae bacterium | reverse complement strand
TCTCAGCAACTGTTCCGCCTGAAATTGAAATGTTGTCTTCGCGGCTGCTCAATAAACCCGTGAGAATCGAAGTGCAGCCAGTGTCGTCAACATCTGAAAATATTAAGCAGTGCGTGTATCATGTGGAAAAAGACAATAAACAGGATCTCCTCGTGCGGCTGCTTCGTTCCGGTCGCCTCGATCGTGTGCTTGTTTTTACCACAATGAAACATCACGCCGACAAAATTTCGCGTAGACTGACTCATTCAGGCATCAGTTCCGAAGCAATACACGGTAATAAATCGCAGGCACAGCGTGAAGGGATATTGAAAAACTTCAAGCTGAGAAAATTGAAAGTTCTAATTGCAACTGATGTCATAGCCCGGGGTATAGATATAGAAGATCTCAGTCATGTTATCAATTACGAATTGCCTGATGTTGCGGAAACGTATGTCCACCGCATTGGCAGAACCGGCAGAAAGGGAAAACCCGGAGTTGCAATCTCATTTTGTTCGAGCGACGAAAAGGTTCAGTTGAAGGACATTCAAAAATTGATCTCTAAAAATATTCCTGTTGCCTCTCACCCCGACGAGCAACACCTTTCATACAATTAAAAAAAATCCGATGGCGTTCATCGACAGGGTTCTGCAGGAGCCAAAATACGGCTGGTGTGACAAGGATGGAAAATTAATTGTTCCAACAATCCGGCAGCTCTGGCGGGAAGCTTTTTCAAGAGTAAATATTTTCAATACAAAGAAAAATTGGATCAGCATGATGGCATGGCTCATGACCGCGTGCATGGTTCCATTTCTTGTTTTTTTTCTTATAAATTTCTTCTCGTGGACCCTTGTGATCTGTGCGGTAATTTATAGCATGATAGTCATGAGCACGCACGGTACCATCTGGCTCCATCGCTTTTGCACACATAAAGCTTACAAGTTCAGTCACCCGATATTCAGGTATCTTACCCAAAACCTCGTGATAAAAACGGTACCCGAAGAAATTTATGTTGTATCGCATCATGTACATCATGTAAAGTCTGACCTTCCGGGAGATCCTTACAACTCACACGCTGGTTTAATGTATTGCATGCTGTCGGATGTTAATCATCAGGGCATCTCCAAGAATCTCGATCGTAACGATTACCAAAAGGCAGCCCATTTTTTACGACACACTGGTATAGATATTAATAACTATGAACAATATTGCAACTGGGGATCCATTGCAAATCCGTTTTATACAATCGCCACCTGGTTTGTGAATTGGGCAGTTTGGTACCTCATTTTCTTCCTTATCGGCGGGCACGGTTTGTCGTGCGCAATGTTTGCGGGGGCAATGTTCTGGTTTATACTCGTGCGCGCATTTAACTATACCGGTCATGGAAAGGGACATGTTAAACATGTAGATGGTATCGACTTCGACCGCAGTAACTTGTCTATCAACCAAACACGTCCCGGTTTATTTTCAGGGGAATGGCACAACAACCATCACCTATATCCGGGAAGCGCCCGCGCAGGATTTTTACCATACCAAATTGATCTCGCGTGGATCTATATTTTCCTTCTCTTTAAAGCAGGAGCAATTTCGTCGTACCATGATTCGAAAAAAGATTTCTTAAAGAAATTCAATCTGCTAAAAACGGCAACCCCTGGCTGAATCGACGTCTCCAATTTTAGTTCTGCAATGAAATGCAATTCAGACGCGAAAGAATCTTAACTTTCCCGGCAGCACGCACCTTTCATACAATTAACTCGAAAAGTATTCGGTATGAAAATATTTGCAAATTCGCACTTTGCCGGACAAGCAGCGTCCCTTCTTTCGCATACCCATCAGCTCCTGATCGCAGCACTTTTTATGGCTGCATGTACCACAGAACCGAAGCAAGTTAATATAGGAGAGCATGACATTGGTGGAACGGTTACAGGGCCAAATGGACCGGAAGCCGGTGTATGGGTAATTGCTGAAACCCACGACCTTCCTACCCGCTTTGCCAAAATCGTCGTAACAAACGATGCCGGCCAGTACCTGCTGCCGGAACTTCCATCAGCAAACTATAAAGTGTGGGTTCGTGGCTATGGACTTATCGACTCTCCCCAAAAAGACGCGAAACCTGGTAGCAAAGTAGATCTGGCTGCTGTGATTGCCCCTTCAGAAAAAGAAGCTGCACAATATTATCCTGCTGGCTATTGGTTCTCGCTTCTTCATGTACCTGATAAATCAAAGTTTCCCGGCAGCGGTTCAGAAGGCAACGGAATTTCACCAAACATAAAAAACCAGGCGGATTTTCTCCGAAGCGTTAAATCCGGGACCTGTCTGGCATGCCATCAACTTGGCAGCAAGGGAACGCGTGAGTTCCAACCCTCGCTTGGAAAATTCAATAATTCGGTAGATGCATGGCAGCGAAGATTACAATCAGGACAAGCAGGCAACGCAATGATTGGTGGGCTAATGTCAATCGGACGTGAAGAGATGTTGAAGATGATGGCAGACTGGACGGACCGGATCGCACAAGGCGAACTACCACCCAAACCTTCCCGGCCACAGGGTATTGAACGCAATGTGGTGATTTCGCAATGGGACTGGGCCGATCCAAAGGCCTACCTCCACGACGAGGTTTCGACCGATCGAAGAAATCCAAAAGTTAACGCTAACGGTCCCATATATGGTGCATTGGAATTGAGCGCTGACTATCTTCCGGTTCTCGACCCGATGACGAACAATATCAGTCAGGTGCCTCTTTCTGTTTTGGACCCGAATACTAAATCTGCATCGGGAGAAGTAATACAACCTTCACCATACTGGGGCGACACAGCCATCTGGAATAGCAGAACCAATGTTCATAATCCAATGTTGGACAATGAAGGACGGGTATGGATCACAGCAACAGTTCGGCCACCAGAAAACCCGGACTTCTGCAAAGAAGGTTCGAATCATCCGTCAGCAAAAGTTTTTCCCGTTGAAAAAGCATATCGCCATCTCGGAGTGTATGACCCTAAGACAAAAAAATACACGCCCATCAGCACTTGTTTCAGCACGCATCACCTGATGTTCGCTGAAGATGAGAATAACACGATCTGGACAAGTGGTGGCGGCGAGGTGGTAGGTTGGCTGAATACTAAAAAATTTTTAGAGACGGGAGATGAAAAAGCAGCCCAGGGCTGGACTCCTCTTATTCTTGACTTCAATGGCAATGGCAAGCGCGATTCATATACCGAGCCCGATGCACCTCCCGACTCTACCAAGGACATGAGAATTGCAAAGGGACTGTATGCATGTTCGCCCGCACCTGATGGTTCGGTGTGGGGATCCTATCTTGGTTATCCCGGAGCATTGATCCGGTTGAATCCAGGAGGAAATCCTGCGGAAACGGCTCTCGTGGAATATTTTGAACTTCCTGTAAATAAAGACGGCGATCCGGTTGAAGGATTTTCGCCTCGGGGCATGGATGTAGATCGAAATGGAGTTGCGTGGGTAGCTCTGGCCAGCGGACACCTCGCCAGCTTCGATTGCAAAAAATGCAAAGTGCGTAACGGACCAACGGCAACTGGTCAGCATTGTCCGGAAGGGTGGACGTTTTACACCGAGCCACTTCCGCAATTTAAAGGTCTGAATATACCTGGTAGTGCAGAGGCGAGCTACTACACATGGGTGGACCAGTTCAACACGTCGGGACTTGGTGAAAATACTCCTATCAACACGGGTAATGAATCCGAGGGACTCCTGGCGTTGAAGGATGGTAAATGGGTGGTGCTGCGTGTACCTTACCCGCTGGGTTTTTATACCAAATGGATGGATGGACGGATCGACAATCCTGATGCCGGATGGAAAGGTCGCGGTTTATGGGCCACTATAAGCACACGGACACCCTTTCACATGGAAGGTGGAAAGGGTACAACCAGCAAAGTCTTCAAGTTCCAAATACGGCCCGACCCCCTGGCGAGGTAGAAAAATTTGAACTTATATTATGAGATCGACGGCTGGATATTTTTTTCGAATATTCATTACAGTTAGTTGCGGGTTGATGGTTTCATGTATCAACGGCGAGCCGAAAACAGTAAAGACTAGTGAAAGCGAAAAGTCTAAATCGGGTCAAACGTACCAGTGGTCGGAATCCGAGGGCAAAAAATTTCTTTCTGAAATCCGGGAGTCCATCACTACTGCTGAGGCATGGGAAAAAAGAGCAAAAGTTATTCGTTCTCAAATCCTGAATGGTTCAGGATTAAATCCATTGCCGGAAAAATGCAGCCTTAGTCCAATCTTTGGCGAGAAACGGGTGTTTGATGGCTATCAGGTAACAAATATTGCGTTTGAAAGCTTGCCAGGCGTTTATGTAACGGGAAGTTTATACGCTCCAACTGACATGAAAGGATCAATTCCAGGAGTATTGAGTCCTCACGGACATTGGCCAAACAAAGATGATTATGGACGTTATCGCCCGGATGTTCAGAAACGGTGTGCTGCTATAGCGAGAATGGGAGCGATGGTTTTCTCATATGATATGGTGGGTTATGGACAGCTTGCAGATTTCGGATGGACACATGAACATCCCGAAACTATGAAGCTTCAGATCTGGAATAGTATCCGGGCAGTAGATTTCCTGATATCAATGGGCGTTAATCCGGAGCGAATTGCATGCACAGGCGCATCAGGTGGAGGCACTCAAACTTTTCTTCTTGCGGCAGTAGATCCAAGGATTTACGTTTCTGTTCCTGTTGTAATGGTTTCGTATCGGCATTTTGGAGGATGCATCTGCGAACTGGGAATGCCCATTCGTGAAAAAAACGGCGTCAAAACCAATAATGTTGAAATTGCTGCATGCATGGCGCCTAAGCCGCTCCTATTGGTTTCGGTTGGAACAGACGCAACTGAAAGTACGCCAGAAGTTGAGTATCCGTTTATCAAATACATTTATGGATTATTCGGCAAATCAGATATGGTGGAAAATGCACACCTTCCGCACGATCAGCACGGGTATGATTATAACAAAAGGGCCGCTGTTTATCCGTTCCTGGCCAAACATATGGGTCTTGATCTTTCCAGGGCTATGAATCCGGATGGAACGCTCAATGAAGAGGGCATTGTGATAGAGAAAACGGAAGCGCTCTATACGTTTGATGAAAGGCATCCATTTCCGAAAAATGGTATCAGGAATAATAATGATATTGTGTGGGATTGGAAAAAAGCGGTAAAATAATATGAATAAAGTAATTATTCTTTTTGTACTTACTGCTGTTTTGACTGGATGCAACGCTCCTTCGAAATTTACCAAAGTACTTTTATTCGATGATTTCAGTTCCATCCGGCGCGGACCGTACTCGGTTGACGTAGGGGCTCATACTGAATATCACTACTTGCATGAAGCGGCTCCACGATCTCAATGGGCAGTTTCAACTTTTACATGGGAGTCGGGTTTTAAACGTGCCTGGCACGTTCGGCAGGAAGGCGATGATCGTGAAATGGTGCAAACATTCACAAATGAACCAGACAACCATTCACACCCTATGGTGGTTGCCGGCGAAGATGATTGGAAAGAATATGTTACAAAAGTTGAATTTACACCTGAGTCAAAAAATTTACAAAGCGGAATTGTATTTCGGTACCGCAATGATCGTTGTTATTACTTCGCGGGTGTTATCGGGGATTCATTGATCCTGAAAATGGTTAAACATGAAACCGCATTTCATAAGCCTTACGAAAAGGTATTAGGACGTGCGTATTTGAATTGGGACGCTAATGAATTGCTGACGATCACAGTGGATGTGCGTGGTTCTCAACTTTCCTGTAATGTAAAAGATGTAAGAATAACTGCCGGGGATAGCACATATGCTAATGGTAAGATCGGGTTAATGTCAGATGTTCCTGCAAAATATCATCTTGTAGAAGTCAAAACCTCTGCTGCCGAATTGGAAAGGATCAAAATTTCCAAAGAGAAGTATGCCCGTGAATTGAAAAGCATACGCGACGCTGTACCAAAAATGAAACTCTGGAAAAAGATAGCAACACCTGATTTTGGTGGCGGCAGAAGCCTGCGTTTCGGTGATTTAAATAATGACGGGCAGCTGGATGTGTTGATCGGTCAGGTAGTTAATCATGGTCCCCAGGACGCAAATAGTGAATTAAGCTGCATGACAGCCCTGACCTTTGATGGCAAAATACTTTGGCAGACAGGTGTACCAGATCCGTGGAAGACCTATTTGACGAGCGATGTTGCCTTCCAGATCCACGATTTGGATAATGATGGAAAGAATGAAGTAATATATTGTATGAACAGGGAAATTATTGTTGCAGATGGTTCAACAGGTAAGATTAAATATAAGAAACCTACACCTGCAGATATACTGGGCGACTGCTTATACTTTTGTGATTTGCGGGGAACCGGTTACGATAGAGATATTATTTTAAAAGACAGGTATGAGCACGTTTGGGCATTGGATGATCAATTAAATTTACTTTGGCACAAAAAACTAAACACCGGTCACTATCCTTACGCTTATGATATAGATCACGATGGAAAGGACGAGCTGTTGATTGGTTATTCGATGTTAGATGATAATGGAAGCACCATCTGGTCACATGATAAAGAATTGGACGAACATGCCGACGGAGTTGCGGTGGTTAAATATCCGGAAAATGCAGATCCTGTAATTGTGTGTGCTGCCAGCGATGAAGGCATGTTGTTTGTGAACAGGAAGGGTGATATTTTGGAACATCATCGTATAGGCCATGCTCAGAATCCGGTTGTGGCGAATTTCAGGGATGATTTGCCCGGCCTCGAGACTGTGTCCATAAACTTTTGGGGTAATCAGGGTATTATTCATTATTATGATGCTACCGGAAAAATTTATCATGACTTCGAACCCAATCAATATGGAAGTATGTTACTTCCATTAAACTGGACAGGAAAATCAGAGGAGTTTTTTATTCACAATGCTAATGTTGACGAGGGCGGTGTGTTTGACGGCTGGGGTAGGAAAGTATTGGAATTTCCGGACGACGGACACCCGGACATGTGCAATGCTGTATTGAATATTGCTGGCGACGTGCGGGATGAAATTGTAGTGTGGGATCCCAATTCGATATGGATTTATACACAGGAAAACAATCCTCAATCGGGAAGACTTTACAAACCAGTTCGAAATAAACTTTATAACTATTCCAACTATCAAACTACCGTTTCATTACCAGACTGGGATAAATGAAGCTCGTTGGAATCAGTTAATAGTTTATGTCGTTCATAATGAAATACAATGCGTGTACTGCTTGTTCTGGTGCTTCTGCCATTGCAAATTCTTTCGCAGGATTTGACCGGTCTGTGGACCGGACTGCTTCAAACAGACGGCTCTGATCTGCCATACGAAATTGTGGTGAGTAACGAAAATGGTAGCCTGACCGGGTATTCGCTTACCATTTTTAATATTGATGGAATAGAAAATGTAGGAATAAAAGCGATCCGCTTAAGGCACAAAAATGGAAGTGTATTTATCGAAGACGAGAAGCTGATATATAATAACTATATCACGACTTCGAGGCGGGTAAAGTTGCTTGGCGAAATGCTCTTGAGGGTGCATGATACCGTCGCGACCTTAAAGGGGCCCTTTCGCACGCGGGCACTCGATTTCAGAGAAAAAACCCCGTCGGTTACCGGCATAATTACCTTGCAAAGACTTCATACGCCTACGGAAACAAAATTGATCAGCACGTTAGGCGAAATGAATTTGCTGAATACCGTGCGGTTTGCGAAAGCCGGTGAATCACCTATAAAGACCGATATCAAAAAAGATGTTGCAGCGGCTTCGACAAAACCAGAAAAGCCCGCGCGGAAAAAAAGGCCGCCTGTTGACGAGCCAAAAAAAGAAAAAGCGCCTCCGGCACCTCCGGTGGTCGCCGCTTCTGAAAACAAAAAGCCGCCGCCTGATACTGTTAGGGCAGCAGCCGACCTGGCTACGAGAAAAACGGAGGTTATCCAGAATGTCTTCTTTGAATCAGACAGCCTTATACTTAAGTTATACGACCATGGCGTGATTGATGGCGATACGGTGAGCCTGGTATTAAATGGTAAGGTGATTGCTGCTCGCCAGAGATTAATGGGCAAGCCAATTGTATCGGTAATTCACGTTACACCCGATCTCGGAGATTCATTGTTATTAGTTATGTATGCTGAAAATCTTGGAACGCTTCCACCCAATACGGGATTATTAGTGGTTCAGGACGGTGATAACAGGTATGAAATCAGATTTGAGGGAACAAAGCAAAAAAGCTCGGGGATCCTTTTAACACGAAAACGAAAATAAGCTGCATTAAAAATGAATAAAGACAGAATATATGCACTCGTTTTTGCAAGTGTATATCCATTATATGTGAAAAAAGCAGAGAGAAAGGGCCGCACCAAAGAAGAAGTAGACAAAATTATTTTTTGGCTGACGGGATACGATAAACAATCATTGCAAAAGCAAATTGATAAGAAAAGCGATTTTGAAACTTTTTTTGCGGAGGCGCCGCAAATGAATCCTAATGTTTCGAAAATCACTGGTGTGATTTGCGGTTACCGCGTAGAAGAAATTGAAGACAAGGTCATACAAAAGATGCGTTACCTGGATAAGTTAATTGATGAATTGGCGAAGGGAAAAGCAATGGAGAAGATCCTGAGAGCACCTGATACCCATAAAAATCATTAACTTTTTAGATCTGATTTCACCTCACCCCAAACTTCTTTTTTTATGCGGGTTAAAGTCATGCTTATA
>DASTIZ010000017.1:0-4329 GCA_035717045.1 Chitinophagaceae bacterium | reverse complement strand
CAGCCTGTACTCATTAAATGCTGATGCCTGGTTCAATATTGTTCTGTTGTCGGTGCGGCTGTTAAGCTGGTCGTTACTTATATCACCATTCATCTGGCCATTCACTTTTCGTATGTAGGTGGTAGGATGAATAAAGAAAACATCAACAGTGCTGTCGTACAAATAGTTTTTGCGTAAGGGTTCCGGGATGGTATCACCAAAATCATGTTTTAACGGATGAGATGCCCAACTATGCATTTTAGAGTAATCCGGAGCCAGGGGCGTTTCCCAGGTTAGCGTATTACTGTTTGCCATTCTATCTTTTAATCCACCCTGGGAAAACAGGGGGCTGCACAAACAGATAAGACCGGTGATCGTTATGACGTTTTTCATGAATAAACTATAAGGGTTCTTGGTCCATGATAGACGCATGGGTGGCAATATTAGTTTACTCTGAATGCAAATTTCTTTTGTGAAAAATAACTAAACATCACCACAAAGAAGGTGGTGGCGATCTTGGCCGGGAGCGGCCACCAGCCAAAAACTTCGACAAATAACTTCAAAAATCCATAGTTGAGCAAAATGCAAACAAACACCACGCTCAGGTATTTGGTCATTTGCACCCGTTTGCGGGTAGCCGATGCTTCCGGGAACACAACATAGCGCATCAGGAAATAACCTGTGACGAAAGAAATGGGAAAAGTAAAAAGAAAAGCCGCGATATGAGGACTGATAGCAAGTGTACCAATATGGACCACTTGTTTATTGAGTATATAATTATGTGTAAGCGTAAAGATGATAATATCAAATAATGTATTTGATCCGCCACATGCGGCATAACGAAAAGTTTGCCGGTCCATTATCTTATTGAAGGCCGGATAGAAAAAGTCAATTACCGAAATGATCCAATCCTTGATCTGGTACGCTGCAGTTCTCATGAATCGCTAAAGATACGTCGTGGTTTTTGCAGATACAACCCGCCGGGAAACTACTATTTTTGCAGACATCATAAATAACAATCGGATAACAGGTAGTGTTCCGAATATGAACCACAGAGACAGTGCGACCACAAAGTTTCACGGAGTACAGCCTCAAATAAACTTTAGAATCTCAGTGGCTCTGTGTTTCAAAACTTAAAGGAGACATGTCCGAGATATCAGTCGAAATGAGTATCGCAGATCAAATAAGAATGGCTTCAAAGATTATCCTGGAAAAACTTTACAGTTTGTCCATTGATGAAGCGAACCTTCAAATCAATGAAACCAAACCCGAGTTTGAAGGAGATTATACCCTGGTACTCTTTTCTTTTTTAAAGCAACTCAAAAGATCTCCTGACCAGCTTGGCAAGGAAATCGGTGATGAGCTTATCAAAACCAATTCTAATCTTTTCTCAGGGTTTAATGTCATAAAGGGTTTTCTAAATCTAACGGTCAACGATAACTACTGGATCAATTTTCTTCAAAACAATTATGCAGATCCGGATTTTGGTAAGAAGAAAGATACCGGCAAAAAAGTAATGGTTGAGTATTCTTCACCCAACACCAATAAGCCGCTTCATCTTGGTCACTTAAGAAATAATTTTTTGGGGTTGAGCATTGCTGAGATCTTACAGGCAAACGGGGCTGATGTCACGAAAACATGTATCGTAAACGATCGCGGTATTCATATTTGCAAAAGCATGCTTGCCTGGCAGAAATATGCCAACGGCGCCACGCCCCAATCAACCGGGATCAAAGGAGATCATTTTGTCGGCGATTACTACGTACGGTTTGAAAATGATCTGAAGATCCAGGCGCAACCGATCATTGATCGCATCAAAAGAAATGAGCTGAGCGGTTTTGAAGGCAATGAGCTGGATGATCTGAAAAGATGGCTGGCGGCGCTCCAAAGAGAAACCAATAAAGAAAAAATTGAGAAATTAAATGATGAGATCAAGGAAATAGCAAGAAACCACACGGCGATAATGGCTGAGGCCAAACAAATGCTCAGAAAATGGGAAGCCGGTGATAAAGAAGTCGTTGAGTTATGGAAAAAAATGAATAGCTGGGTGTATGAAGGTTTTAATACCACTTACAAACGAATTGGTAGTGATTTTGATAAAATATATTATGAAAGCAATACTTACCTGCTTGGGAAAGATATCGTGAAAGAAGGATTGGATAAGGGTGTTTTTTACAAAAAGGAAGATGGCAGTGTGTGGATCGATCTGACGGCGGATGGACTGGATGAAAAATTGGTGATGAGAAGAGATGGTACTTCGGTTTATATCACCCAGGACATTGGACTGGCCGAACAAAAGTTTAATGAATACAAACCCGCTGAAAGCATTTATGTTGTGGGCGACGAGCAGAATTATCATTTCAAGGTTCTAAAGCTGATCGCGGAAAAAATGAAAATTCCAGGCGCCGAAGGTATTTACCATTTGAGTTATGGCATGGTCGAGTTACCAACCGGCCGAATGAAAAGCAGGGAAGGAACTGTTGTGGATGCAGATGATCTTATTGATGAAATGGTTTCCATTGCGGGTAAGCATACTGAGGAACTTGGGAAAGTAAAAGACTTTAATGCAAAAGAGTTAAAAGAATTGTATGATACGATCGGGCTTGGCGCATTAAAATTCTTCCTCCTTCGTGTTGATCCAAAAAAGAGAATGGTCTTTAACCCTGAAGAGTCGATAGATTTGCATGGATTTACGGGGCCTTTTGTACAGTATACACATGCAAGGATCAAGTCGATTTTGAGAAAAGAGGAGGCAGTCAGCAGTCCACAGTTTGCAGTCGACAATCGGCAGCCGGCAGTCAACAGTCCACAGTCGGCAGTCAGCAGCAATCTTTTGAAATTAGAAAAAGGTCTTATAGTTAAGCTTGAGCAATATTCAACGATTGTTGAGCAAGCTGCCATAGAACACAATCCTTCTGTAATTGCCATTTATGCATTCGAGCTAGCCAAAACTTTCAATACATTTTATACCGAACATTCGGTGATGAATGCGGAAACAGAAGAAAAAAAACAATTGAGATTGCATCTTTGCGAAATGACAGCAAATGTGATTGCTTCTTCGATGGGGTTGTTGGGAATAAAGGTGCCGGAGAGAATGTAAGAAAAGGTTTTGCATTCCCTGACCTTCCTATTGAACTAGCCCGTTTGTTTAGATTGCTTCGGTCTGCCGGCTACATGCTACGGATTGTCATCGAACTATCGTCAGACCTCGCAACGATGAAAACTCCGGGGTTTGAAACGACTTTTCTACAGCGCAGAGACTTCGTCATTGCTTCAGCCTGCCGGCTACATGCTACGGATTGTCATCGAACTATCGACAGAGCTCGGAACGACGAACGCTC
The DNA here is from genome assembly GCA_035717045.1 of Chitinophagaceae bacterium. GTDB lineage: Bacteria > Bacteroidota > Bacteroidia > Chitinophagales > Chitinophagaceae > VBAS01. The sequence continues at coordinate 1,009 of DASTIZ010000017.1, read as the reverse complement.
CGGGGTTTGGAACGACTTTTCTACTGCGCAGAGACTTCGTCTTTGCGAGGCGTTAACTAGAGGAATATTCATCTTTAGGGTCATTAAGCCGAAGCAAACTACCAATCAACTCTTAGCACCAAATAAATGCTGAATAGAAAACAAGGCGTACAAGAGTGCGACGCAAGGGACGATGAATAGAATTACCGAGGCTCACTACATAGTCGCTAAACAATCATCAATAAGCAATGTGCAATAAAAAAGCAAGCTCTTCAGCTTGCCTATAGAATATTGCCTATTGCCAATTGATTACATACCTGGCATTGATTTCTTCTGCTTGTAAATAGCAAGACTCGGATCCATTTCGATGGCCTTATCGCAGAGTGCGACACCTTTTTCCTTCTCTCCTTTCTTTTGATAACTCATACCGATCATATACAATGACTGGGCATTTGTTTTATCATACATAAGCACTTTGTCCCAGTAATCGATCGCCTCCTGGTACTTTCCTGAGTAGTAATAACCTTCAGCGATCATGTTCAGAATATTAAGGTCACTTGGCTTTTTTGCGAGGATGTCTTTTAAAATGACCAGGGCTTCATTCAGTTTACCAACGTTCATATAGGCAACACCGAGGTTCTCCATGTAATCATTATCTTTCTTGTATCCTTTTTCACCGGCAAGCAAAATATATTTCAAGGCTTCTTTATCTGAATTCATGGCGTAGTGAATGAGTCCAAGCTCATAGATCCAGTTGTTTTTCTCCGGAGCCAGCGCTATTGCTTTTTCAAAATAGGGAACAGATAACTTGTAGTTCATCATATCCGCGTAGCTGCGGGCAATGAGGTAAGGTATTTCTCCATTTTGAGGTTCTTCTTTTTGCGCAGACTGCAGGTATTTTATCGCCTCTCCGTAATCATCCCTATCGTAATAGATCTTTCCAAGAAAATAACCAACCTTCTCATTAGGGTCAGCCTTCTTCAGTTTATCGGCGTATACAATCGCGTCATCAAATCTTTTTGTATTAAAA
>DASTIZ010000016.1:0-6608 GCA_035717045.1 Chitinophagaceae bacterium | reverse complement strand
CCGCCGCTCTTTTGCTCTTTCATCTTTTTTGCTGCGGCCTGTGCAAGAAAAAAACCACCGCCAAGATTTAATTGAAGCACTTTATAAAAAGCATCTGGTGTGTAATCGAAGAAATCTGCATAGAGTGTGATCCCGGCATTGGCAATCGCGATATCCAGTTTTCCAAACTCATTTACGGCATGGTCAACCATATGATTAATGAACGACACATCGCCGGCATCACCACTTAAGGCAATGCATGGTCCTCCTTCCTGTTTGATCTTATGCACGGCCGACAGGCATAGTTTTTCGTCAATATCATTTAGCAATACGGAAGCTCCCTTTAGTGAAAGCTGGCGGGCAATTTCAAATCCAATTCCCTGGCCAGCCCCCGTAACAATTACTGCGTGATCAGAAAATTTCTGCTGATTCATAAATGGTTTTGGAAGATACTATTTCCTGCTGATTGGATGATTGGGCGTGTTTCGGGAGCTGTAGGAACTGAAACAGCGACCGGACCGTGTTACTGCCCACACCCGTTCGATTTTATTTCTTTTTATGCTTTAACATCCAGCTTAAATAATCAGGTTCTGCAAATGCATTGTCCCAGCTATTGTGATTGACGCCGGGATATTCAGAATATTTTACTTCGGCTTTTAATGATCTCAATTTTTCAACCATTTCCCTCGACAGTTTTGGATCAACCACTGCATCTGCTGCGCCATGAAATATCCAGAAAGGGATCTTAGCTACCTTATTATCGTAGTGTTTTACATCGCCCCCGCCACAAATTGGCAAGGCCGCCGCATAGAGATCAGGATAACGGTAAACGGATTCAAACGTTCCCATTCCGCCCATTGATAATCCTGTGATGTAAACTCGTTTTTTGTCTACCGCTTCATCATTCATTAATGTTTTGACCAATTCATTGGCGGCGACCAATGGCCAGTTTGGCTGCACGGTATAATCAAATTCAATTTTAAAAGGCTGCACTGTTCTGTCAATTTTTGACACGGCCCAGAAAGATTCTGCAGGACACTGCGGAAATACAACGATGGCAGGGAAGTTTTTCCGGTTTGCATCAGTTAAAAAAAGCCTGGAACCATGAATAAGTTGCTTTTCATTATCCTTTCCTCTTTCACCAGCTCCGTGCAGGAACAGTAACAAAGGATATTTTTTTGACTTGTCATAATTGGCTGGGTAAAGAATCCGGTATGGTAGTGTATTTCCATTATAAACAAATGATTTTTTTTCGTAAGCATCCAATGCATGGTCCACCACTTTTCGTTTTGTTAACCCCTGCACATCAAGCCACTCATAGAACCTTTCAATCCATTTATCTGTAGGCAAATTTTGTTTCCGCATTCCAAACCCATGGTTGCCTCTTGCATACATATGCAGCTCCGCATCACGCTTCGCTGTGAGCCATTTATTATAAAGCTCAACACTATGTGGTGCAAGATCCAGTGCATCATCATTTGCCGTTGCGATGAAGAGCGGAGGAGCATCGGTTGCCACATTTCCAATCATCGATGATGGAAAATATGGATAGATCGGTGCTGCAAAATCGGGACGGGTTTCTTTTGTATAACCAAACATCGACGAAGCGGCAACCGTTCCACCTGCTGAAAAACCCATTATGCCAATGCGATCCGGGGAAATATTATATTCAGCGGCATGACTGCGCACCCACGCGATCGCCCGGCGTCCGTCAGCTACTGAAAGAGGAATGACCTTATTGAAATCATCATCCATTTCTTTCTTGCCCATTTTTGCCATCACCTCTGCAGTCGGGTCGTTGGTAAATGAACGGGCCAGCCGGTATTTCAATACAAAACAAGTAACGCCTTTATCAACCAGCCATTTTGCAACATCAAATCCTTCACTGTTTATGGACAACGCATGAAAAGCTCCGCCGGGCGCAATGATCACTGCTGTACCATTTGCCTTGCTTGCCTCAGGCGTAAAAACTGTAAGGGAAGGCTTAGTGACATTATACACCACTTTTGTTTGCCACATATTGCTATCATTCTCTGCTTCAGCCCAGTTCCAGCTTTCAGAGCCGGGAGCAGGTCCTTCATACAGGAAAATGACTTTTTGTTGCGCATTTACAATGGAAAAAATAAAAAGACTAAGGATTAAAAATAGATTTTTCATGTCCAGGTTTTTGAATACGGAAATTATTTATAACTCAGGCCGAAACCAAATTTATATAGCGGTCGTTCTGAATCGTAAGGAACATCTTCCTTTTGATTTTTTACTGCTTCCATTGATGAAGGTAATTCAAACGGCAGTTTTCCTCCGGGTTTTGCTTTTCCAAAAATCACATCGAGCACCGCTTCGTCACTGGCTCCAAAATCGGCAAACAGTCCCTTTGCTGCTGCACTGATCTCGGGTATTACCGCCGGACGGTCAAGATTAATATCAACAATCGTTGGAACTGTTTTCAACAATTGTAAAATGCTATCTTTTTCTTTTCCTTTAAAATCAAGATCGCCATGGTGAAACATTCTTGCCATCATGATTGGCGATTCAACCGGATAAAACGGAGTATGTAATCTTACAATGGCGACATCTGCTTCTTCAGCGCTTGAAACCACTGTTCCATATTTGGCGGCAACTTCGGGTTTGATGTTTTTTACAAAGATTTTCAGGCTATTTTGTTTTAATGGCAATAGATTGTTCTCGTTCTTCAATAAGGTCATTGCTCTTCGTTGCGAAGCATCTGCCAGCTTTTTAGATTCCGGATTGCTGAAAACTGCATCGACCTTGCTTTCATCGATAAATGGGTTATCAAATAACCCCAATTGAAATTTTTGTCTTAACAGTCTTCTTACCGACTCATTTATTCTGTTTTCAGAAAGTTTTCCGGCTTTTACCAGGCTAATGACATGTTCAGCGCAGCTTTCGCCACCAAACTGATCACAACCGGCATCGATTATTTTTTTCACTCTTTCTTCCTCACTCAAATTTTCGGCTCCCCAGGCGCGGGCCGGCCACACCACAGGACCCATCTTCGAATCGGAAACCAATCCCCAGTCAGTACACACAATGCCATCATATTTATATTTGGTCCGTAGCAGACCGGTAATGATTTCTTTATTGTACGCCATCGCTACTTCTTCACTTGTTTGGCCGACCGGTATTCCATAGTAGGGCATGATAGCAGCCGTTCCCGCCTCCAAGGCAGCTTCAAAAGGTTTAATGTGATAATTAAGATTATTCCCGGGATAAACCTGTCCTTTTTGAAATGGAAAGTGCGGATCTAACCCTTCTTTTTGGGGTCCGCCACCCGGAAAATGTTTTGTCATGGTGGCCACACTATGGGAGCTCAGTTTTTCACCCTGGAAACCGAGAATGTATGCCTTTACCAGTTTTGCCGTGAGGTTGGCATCTTCACTGAACGATCCTGAAATACGCGGCCAGCGGGGTTCCGTTGCCAGGTCAATCTGGGGATGCAATGATTCGCGAATACCTACTGCTAAATATTCCTTTCTTGCTATATCTGCAAATTGCCTTGTTAATTTTTCATCACCGATAGCGCCAAAGCCCAATGCTTCGCACCATTGCGAAAAGCTAACTGCAGTCATGGCAAAGATCGAGCTGCTGAAATGATTGCGGGGATCACTGGCAATAGTTATCGGAATACCCAAACGAGTTGAATCTTCAACATATTTCTGCATTCCATTGTACCATTTCGCCAGCGCTTTCGGTGGAGGAACTGCCCATAGATTGAAATGATTCATCTTTTTTTCGCGAATCAGTTTTAGTGCATTTGGTGCAAAGGCAAACATACCGGTGGCGGGTTTGTCTTCTATTGAGCCATCATCATTTACCCTTGCACCGTTGATAAACATCATCCCAGCCTTTTCTTCCCACGTCATTTGACCAAGCAGGTCATTGATCCTTTTTTCGATGGGTTGTGATTTGTCTTCATACACATCCATCCTGCCGTTTTTATTAAGATCGCGATAAGCTGCAGGCGTTGGTTTGTAATTGAAAGAAATAAACAGGGTAAGTAGCAGAGTTGCTAGACCGAGCGGCATCAATCGTTTCATGATTCAATAAATTTAATAATAAGAGTTACCTGGTGAATAAGGAGGGGTTAACCGGGTGATGATCGGGCAAGTAAAGTTCAGCCGAAAACTTACAGAAGCGATTGATAAATATCAAAAACTTCTATCGTGCCGACCTGATCCTGCTCAATGTTTCAAGCGTGATACCAAGAAATGAGGCAATATAAGTAAGTGGCACCCGTTGAACAATCTGGGGTGAACTTTGTAACAATTTTTCGTAGCGCTGTTGTGCTGATTCAAATTGTATTGAATCCATCCTGACCTGTGATAATATCAACGAACCGGTGACCATTTTTCTTAATAGTCTTTCCACATCGTGATATTTATCTGCCAGCTGCATAAAATCATCATGATGGATACCATATACTTCTGAGGGTTCAATAGTTTGGATGATCAGCTGACTGGGTGTGCGCTGAAAAAAACTCGTGATAGAAAGAAAGAACTGTTCGTCCAATGCCAGCCATTCTGTTATTTCTTTCCTCCGTCCCAGGGGGTCGCTGTTGCGGGCATTCTTATAATAGTATATGCGGGCAACACCTTTTTTTATAAAATAAATATAATCGCTAACCGAATTTTCTTTTAGCAGGAAAAAATCTTTTGGTGTTTTCCATTGTTTCCAGGCTGCTATAAAAGCTTTGCTGCTTTCTTCGGAAAGCGGCGAGATTGAAGTAACAGCTTGTTGTAGTGATTCCACAGACAGGTTTTCGCCGGAAATTTAGTCAATATCTGATTGAAAATAGATTATGAGCTAACTACGATCGTGGTGGAAAGAGTGAAGCCATCGGATATGTTTCCCGAAAGGGTTCCCATTTGCTTCGACAGACTATCTGAGAATACGTTATCTCTCTCATTGGGGGTATCAGCTTGTCCGCGGGCCGAATACAGTGGTGACGAATAAACGTTTTTTGATACGTCCTCGGGAAAAGCAACCTGGGTGATCAGCAATGATCTTCCGTTCCTGTCAAAGATTTCTAAATGAATATGAGGTGCGCGGCCGCTGTACCAACCCGGGTAAATGGAAACAAAGGAAAGGCGACCGCTCTCATCCGCTGTTTGTCGTCCTCTCAAAAAATGTGCTGACGTAAGATCATTTCTTTGCATTGGGTGATTGCCATATTCCGAGTAGTTGCCATCCTTATCGCAATGCCAGATATCAACCTGGGCACCAGCCAATGGTTTGCAGTCCTTCGTTTTATCTACAATTGTCAAATTGATAAGTAAAGCAATGCCCTTTCTGTCTGATGTAATATTCGATTTTACCATTTCAGAAGGGGTTTTTGTGGGGAAAGGTCCTTTGGTTTCTCCCGGGGAAACGATGCAATCATCGCCAGGGTTGTTTCTCTTTTTATCATCTCCTGCCAGTGCGGCTCCGGTAAGTACTGTCGTTAGACCAAGAAAACTGCTTTTGAGAAATTTTTTTCTTTCCATGGAAGGCTTTTGAGGGTTCTATTTATTATAGACGTAAGCTACTTTATTATCCGGCGGTCTGGCGAAACAAAATTGGTAAACGGGCAAAATGGACGATGAATGCCGGCCAATTAAAAAATAAAAAAAACGGATACAGGGTATCCGCTTTCAGCTCGTTATAATGATTATTATTTCGGCATATCGAATATCTTCATATCTATCGCTTTGTTGATCTCGGCTTTATCGGTTTTTTGAGAAAGCTGGAACATCCCCATATCAATATTTTTTGAATAGGGAAGTGTGACGCCGAAATCAGTTTTTTTATGATCAGAATACGTCGTCGTGACTTCAACCGATTGACCCATCATTTCACTTTTGATAACGCTCTTGGTAAGCAAGTAAGTTTTGGAATCAATAAAATAAGTCGTTTCGCCGCCGCCATCGCTTAGCTTGATTTTGAAAGTATCGCCTTCCTTTCCGACCAACTCAGCTTGGTAACCTTTAGCCGCATAATTAAATAAACCGCTAAAATATATCTGTGATTTGCCTGCCTTATATAACTCATCAGGCATCGCCTGTGGGTCCGTTCCCCCCATCATCGGATTGATTGTCCAGCCGCTCTTATCGGTGAAACAACTAACGATATTTGCCCCGTTAAATTCCACTTCCGTTTTGTAGGCTTTTCCTTCCACAAGGAATTCTTTTTGAGGCGCCGTACTTCCCATCACATCCACCGAATTTTCTATGTAGATCGATTTTACCTGGCTGAGTTTTTCTTTCCCGCCGATGGCTTCAATGTGTTTATTGATAACCTCATCAACCGTCTGCGCGTAAAGAGACGAAGTTGTAATTGCTGCTAAGGCAAGTAACCAGAATTTCATTTTTTTCATTTGAAAGATTTTTAAACTACGCCCAAATTTAGGGCGACGAAAGTACATTATTTCAAGGGAAGCTGAGATGAAAATCTGTTAATGTCGGTTGCTTGCTCAAAAAATAAAATCAGGGTTTATCCATTATGCACGGATTTTTTTCATAATATCGGACAGTTCGGCTGAGACTCGGGGGTTAATGCCTGGTTCATCCTGCCTTATATCCTTGTTGCATGGCTTAAACGGTGGGGTTAGGCTTGCGAAATTGTGGTGATCC
>DASTIZ010000015.1:0-4170 GCA_035717045.1 Chitinophagaceae bacterium | reverse complement strand
GAGATACCAATGGCTGCCCAGATAATAAATACCAACGGGTTCAACTTTGCGACGGGTGGTTTCATTTTTTTCAAGCGATGTATAATCTATTTCAATAACCGAAGAGGAGCCGATCGCTTTCAATATAGGTTGCAAATGCAATTCAGCCTGTGGTTGATAAACGATCGCAGGGTGATTCATGACTAAAATATGCTCATCGATACCTTCAATATGATCTTTTTCCGAATGACGAAGGATGGCTCTTATTTTGTCCAGGGCAGAAGTAAAATGTTTGGAAATGCCGGCATCGGTTTTTGATTGCACCAGTTTTGAGGCAGTTAGCAAGGCAGTTGCTTCGTCCATATTAAACATAACGGGAGGAAGACGATAACCTTCCATCAAGCGATAACCTGTGCCTGCTTCCCCGATCACAGGTACCCCGGCCTCTTCCAGGGCTTTTACATCCCGGTACACCGTACGAAGACTGATAGAGAATTTATCCGCAATATCCTGCGCCCTCACTAATGACCTTGATTGCAACTGAATAAGTATGGCGGCTAACCGATCAATCCGATTCATAAGAATAAAGATAATGATCCATTAGCAATGGTCAGCGAGGCTACAGGAGCTCTGATCATATCTTACCGCCGCGGTTGGTTCAATCACGATCGGAACTGTATGTGTTTAATCTTTCTTTCAATGCGTCGATCTCTTCATTGATCTCGTCCCTTGTGCGAACACCCAGTCTTCTGAAAACCGGTAATGGAGGACACCAACCCTGTAAAGAATGCTGAATAAGAAATGCAGAAGAAATTGCACTTAATAATAGCCATTTCTTATTCACGGTTAATGCAAGACCGATCCCTACCAGCACATTTGCAGCAGAAGTCAATTGAAGAGCTTGTTCGACATCCAATTCTTGATTTAACTTCTCAATCCGGTTCCTGACTACGTCACGGCTTTCATTTGAATATCGTTGAATATTTTCTTCCGTGCATTTATCAATTTTCTGATTCACCTTATCAGCGGTGTGCTTCCTCACCCTGTCTTGTTTAAGTTCTAACATGGTATTCATAACATTATCTTTTGTTGAAATTAACAAACCTTGTGCCTTAAAGAAACAGGGGGACCCGGCCCACCGACAACTACCAGGATGTTCGTCTATCCTCCCGAACTATATCGACCCTCCGATGGAAAAATTTTACAAGTATCAATCCAGCAAGAAAGCCACCGATATGTGCCGCATAAGCGACGCCACCTGCTGTTTCTTCGCCCCCCAGCATCCCCATTCCATTTATTACCTGGAAAACAAACCATAAACCAACTACTATTAATGCAGGCAATGTAATTATTCCAAATAAGAACCATACATGTACCCCACGACGCGGGTACAGCAGCATATAACTGCCAAGCACCCCGGAAATGGCACCAGATGCTCCAAGACTTGCTACTAATGTACTTTGATTAAGAAACGATGCGCTAAAAACATGTGCCATTGAGGCGATAACACCACAGAGCAGATAAAAAATAATGTAACGCTTATGACCTAATGCATTTTCAATATTGTCGCCAAAGATCCAAAGGAATAACATATTCCCGCCAAGGTGTGCCCAACCGCCGTGCATGAACATGGAAGTGATCAATGTTAGATAAACAGGAATAGGTGTTGCTTGTAAACCGGGCTGTAACTCATTCTGACCCGTGATCGGATTCTCCACTAATACGGACCTGGTGATCAGGTCTCTGCCGGTAAGAATTTCTTCAGGGACCGTTGCATAACCAAACGTTACGGGAATATTTGTCCCCATATCCTGCCAGAATACAAAGGCTAAAATATTCAATGCGATCAGAATGTAATTGACGACCGGAGTGATATGCCGATCCCTGTTATCATCACCGAGTGGAAGTAGCATTTTTTTAGAAGTTCACACAGCAAAAGCCATACCCGGCCCGCCCATAACAGCCGCGGGATTGTCGTCGGTACGTTGTTTGTTTCATTTCATGAAAAATATTTTATGAAAAAGGTACAAATCCTGGTGCTTGCAATTGCCGGCCTGCTTACGTTTATGTCTTGTACAAATGCTCCTGAAAGTGATGAGGCAAAAACGACTGACGCCAAAGACGTAGACCAAAACAAAACCGGAGAAAAATGGAATTTAAATGTTTCTGATAGTAAGATTGAATGGATCGGGACAAAAGTAACGGGATATCATACCGGTACCGTGCCGATAAAAAGCGGGGAACTTTATGTCAATAACAACAACGTTACTTCCGGCAAATTTGTAATGGACGTAGCCAACATGAACGTGTCGGGTCCAAAGGGAGATACTACGGGAAATGCCAAATTGTTAGGCCATTTGAAGTCAGCGGATTTTTTTGATGTATCAAAATATCCCGAAGCCATGTTTGAAGTGACCGGGGTTAAATCTTATGAAGGCGGCCCGATACAAGATACCGTTGACGAAAGGCAGGACGAGATCAGCGAATATAAAGTAACTGATCCTACCCATATCATCAGCGGTAACCTCACTATGAAAGGCATAACAAAAAATATTGAATTTCCTGCCCGGATTACCGTTTCAGGCAACCAGGCAGAAGCCGTGGCAAAATTTAATATCGATCGCAAAAACTGGGGAATCGTATATGAAGGCAAGAAAGATGATCTTATCCGGGACGCCGTTCATTTAGGGATCTCGATAAAAGCAACGAAATGATGATGGAGATTTAGAAATCTTCAAGCAACAATATAAGGAGAAGGTTCTTGTAAGAACAGGAACCTTTATTATTTAGCCTCCGGTAGATGAACTTTGGGTCTCGCTGACGACCTCCCCTGATCGCCCATTGATTTTAATTTGTTTTACGGCGTCGAAAGGAGCAGCTATGATTTTTCCATCTGCAAGTTCAGCGATATAATTTTTGTTGGTGATAGCAAGAGGGATAAGCAATTCATCATGTGATGCCTTTGTTTTGGGTTTTTTCCATTGCAGATAGGTATCAAGCTCTTTAGGTTTTACTTCCCCAGCTTTCTTTATAGTTTGATTTACAAAAGGCCAGGGATCCACTGCGCCGTGGTAATTATAAATACCAAAATGGAGATGCGAGGGGGTGAACCTTGCATTACCCGTGTTGCCGACTAAACCGAGCGTGTCGCCTTTCTTTACCCGCTGGCCGGCTTCAACCAATTGTTTATCGAGATGAGCGTAATAAAGGCTAATATTCCGATCGGACACCCGCATCCAAACCGTTTTGCCGCCCAGTCCGCCTTCCTGTACACTTGTTATATAACCATCGGCGGCAGCGATGGCAGGAGTTAATTTGGGTGCAAAAATATCAACGCCTTCATGCCTGCGTTTTCCTCCATCGCGATCAGCACCCCAAAAACTGCCCGCCTTTGCCTTGTCACCTGCAACTGGAAATTCCAACGATGGAGCAACCGAGATGCTCAAACCATAGGAGCCCTTTTGGTACAATTCCGGCTGTAATCGCAAAAGATATGTTGAAGTTTCATTCGCCGTAAGACTGAATTGGGTCTGCAAACTATCAGCAGATTGAATATACGCCGTGGCTGTCCCTTTCTTTTGGAACACATCGGCATACATCACAAATCCTGAATCTGTTTTTTTGGAGAGGTCAATGGTTATCTTTTCGCCCTGCTTCACCGTAAACAGTAGTGTTAATGCTTTGGGTTTGTTATGAGGAAAATACCCCACCTGACTGTAAGGCAGTTCAATATGGTGCGGCATTTCCAACGTGGATTTGGAAACAGCGATCCATTGCTTGCCTTCCTCCGTATCAGAGATCTCTTCTGCATATTTTTCATGTGCTGTTTTCTCACTAAACAGCCTTGTAGCGCTGTTACACGAAAAAGTAAAAATTAGTAAGGGCAACGTTAAAAGTTGCAGCTTCTTTATTTGCATAGGGGCGTTTTACTGCAAATAAAAAACCGGAAAAAGCAAACGAATTATTAATGATTTTTTCGCTGCAACTGTTTCAACATTGACAAATCAGGGTTCGGGTTCTTGTTTCCGATCCTTACATATTATCCATTCTTTTTTTATCCGCCTCGCTCTGGGAAACATCATCATTTTTGTTTGCTTCTTCCTTTATGTTTTGCATAGTTGAAGATACGGGGCCCTTCATATTTTCCTGTGGATCTGTTGTATGAAGTGTTTCCGGATCGGGTGCTAATCC
>DASTIZ010000014.1:0-9405 GCA_035717045.1 Chitinophagaceae bacterium | reverse complement strand
AATGTAAACAAAACAAAAACATATAAGTCGGGTTTGATATCGATTACTTACCAGCGAAAACAATAACTTTCATTAGTTACATTTGCATTGATGATCTCTTCTCTGAGTGATTTTCAAAATCCATTTTTTATTGGGATTGCCGGCACCGGCATGAGTGCATTGGCCCAGTATCTCCGGGGCATTGGAAAAAACGTTTCCGGCAGTGATCGTTATTTCCATGAAGGTGAATTCAATGAAACAAAAGAAAAGTTAACAGTGGAAGGGATTAAATGTTTTCTGCAGGACGGAACAGGAATCAATGAAAGCACGGACCTGGTAGTTGTAAGTAGCGCTATTGAAGATACTGTTTATGAAGTGCAGAAGGCGAAGCAATTGAATATCCCTGTAATCAGGCGAAGCGAATTGCTGTCGTTAATAGCTGCCAGTAAGAAAACGATTGCAATTGGTGGCACGTCTGGCAAAAGCACCACGACAGCCATGTTGTTTGCCATCCTTGAGTATGCGAAAATGAATCCGGGAATTATTAGCGGTGCCGGTTTGACAAGCATCATTAAAGAAGGGAAGATCGGGAATGCAAAAGTGGGAGCAGGAGCCTGGTTAGTGATCGAAGCCGATGAAAGTGATGGCTCCATTGTGCAGTATAAACCCGAGATCGGCGTGTTGTTGAATGTGGATAAGGATCATAAAGAAATAGAGCAGCTGATGGAAATGTTTGCAGTCTTTAAGAATAACAGTAAATGGTTTGTTGTTAACCAATCTCACTCACTCGCCAAAAAATTATCACAAAGCGTAGATCGTGATTTTTCCATTGATGAACAAGTTCCGGCAAAGTATGTTGCTAAAGATTTCAAACAATCTGGATTACATATTCAATTTTCAATCCCGATAGCTATCGGGATTAATGTTCAATTCTCAATTAATGCTATGGGAACTCATAACATGGAAAATGCGACAGCAGCTGCTGCGGTGGCCAACCAGATTGGAGTTGATATGAGAACCTGTGCGGAGGCGCTGGAACATTATGAAGGCATTTATCGGCGGAACCAGGTTTATGGGAATAAGAAAGGTGTATGGCTCGTGGACGATTATGCGCATAATCCCGTGAAATGTGCGGCGGCGATTAGGGCATGCCAGCCCATTGCACCAAAGGTGATCGCCTGGTTTCAACCGCATGGTTTTGCTCCTACAAAATTTTTAAGAAATGATTATGTTGATGAAATAACAAAAGCGTTGCGAACCCAGGATGAAATTTGGATGAGTGAGATCTTTTATGCCGGAGGCACTACTTCAAAAGATATTTCGGCAAATGATCTCATAAATGACATAAGGACAAAAGGAACTAACGCTTTTTTTGTTGAAAACAGGAATGACCTTGTCAGCGCTGTTCGCTCCCATCTCACTGATAATTGTGTATTATTGTTAATGGGAGCAAGAGACCCGTCACTGGAAGAATATGCCAACCAGGTGTGGAGAGAATTATAAATGGAGACGCTGATCACAAATATCAAAACGCTGGTGAATGTGAGAAAAGAATCCCATCTTCTTAGGGGAAAGGAATTGGCTGACCTTCCGTGTCTGGAAAATGCTTATTTAACTATTGACGATGAGAGGATCACTGATTATGGATTGATGCCTGACCTTAAACCCGAAACGTCAAACTTCAAACAGACGATTGATGCTTCCGGTCAATTCATTTTACCCTGCTGGTGTGATAGTCATACTCATTTGGTATTTGCGGCAACCAGGGAAGAAGAGTTTGTCGATAAGATAAAAGGGATGAGTTATGCTGACATAGCGGCCAAAGGCGGAGGTATTTTAAATTCTGCTGAAAGACTTAACGAGATAGATATCGATGAGCTTTATAATTTGTCGTTAACCAGGCTCCAGGAGGTTATAAGACTTGGAACAGGGGCGATTGAAATCAAAAGCGGCTATGGTTTGTGTGTGGAAGGTGAGTTAAAAATGCTGAGAGTCATAAAACGTTTAAAGGAAACATCTCCCATTCCCGTCAGATCAACTTTCCTTGGGGCACATAGTTATCCCTTGAAGTTTAAAAAAGATCACCAGGGATATATCGATCTTATCATAAATGAAATGTTGCCCGTGATCGCGGAAGAAAGACTGGCTGATTATATTGATGTTTTTTGTGAAACCGGGTTCTTTTCTCCGGGAGAAACGGAAACGATTTGCAAAGCGGGAATGCAATATGGTCTGAAACCAAAGATCCATGCGAATCAACTCAATTTATCGGGGGGAGTGGAAGCAGGAGTCAAACTCGGTGCCATCTCAGTTGATCATCTTGAAACAATGGATGGTCCGGCTATCAATGCGCTCGCCACTTCAAAAACGATTGGTACATTACTTCCAACTGCAGCATTCTTTTTACGAATGCCATTTCAACCCGCAAGGCAATTGATCGATGCCGGTTGTGCTATTGCGCTGGCATCTGACTATAATCCTGGTTCCTCGCCTTCAGGAAATATGAACCTGGTGGTTGCCATGAGTTGCATCGGCATGAAGATGTTGCCCGAAGAAGCGATCAATGCAGCAACGATCAATGGGGCATATGCCATGGAACTTCACCATGAAGTCGGGAGCATAAGTCCGGGGAAAAAAGCAAATCTCATCTTCACAAAACCCATTCCTTCGTTGGCATACCTGCCTTATTCGTTTGGTTCAAATCTGATCGATAAAGTGATGATCAATGGAGAAATTGTCTAATTGTTAAATGGTCAACTTGTCAAATCGTTCGGTATATCTTCAGTTCTGAACAGTTCAGCAATTTAGCCATTTGGCTATTGAACAATTTATTTATGTAGTTCGAATTGCATTATGAACGATCTCCAATCAAAACGCTTTGGGTTTTTCACCACCCGGCACTTTCTTATCCGCATTCTTTACATATCTCTCCACCCACGCATATTGTTCGTAAAGTAAGTGAAGAATATTCTCTTTGGCCGCATAACCATGGCTTTCGTATGGCAGTAAAACAAACCTTACGGTGCCGCCATGCCCTTTGATCGCATTGAACATTCTTTCACTTTGTATTGGATACGTACCTGTATTATTATCAAGTTCACCATGTACCAGCAGTATCGGGGTCTTGATCTTGTCGGCATGCATGAATGGACTCATGTCATTATATATGTTTGGCGACTGCCAGTATGTTCGATCTTCATTTTGAAATCCAAATGGCGTAAGTGTGCGGTTATATGCGCCGCTGCGTGCGATGCCTGCTTTAAAGAGTTTTGTATGTGCCAGGAGATTTGCTGTCATAAATGCTCCATAACTATGACCACCCACGGCAACACGATCCCGGTCGCCAACACCCATTTCATCTAATTTATTGATAGCAGCTTCGGCATTCATTCGTAATTGATCAACAAAATTGTCATTTGGTTTTTTGTCTTTGTCGGTAGCTACGATCGGCATCTCAGCATTATTCAAAACGGCATAGCCCTGTGTAACATAGCAGACCGGGCTGCCATATCCCACATACGTAAATCTATGCTCGCTGCCACGGATCTGGGCGGCATCCGCCGGAGAATTGAATTCGGCCGGATAGGCCCACATGATCACGGGAAGCTTTCCATCCTTTTTGGCATCATAGCCTTTTGGCAAATAAAGATCACCTGTCAGGTCAACACCATCTTCTCTTTTGTACTTGATTTTTTGCTTCGTTACTCCTTCCATTTGAGGATATGGATTGGTGAAGTTGGTTATTTGCCTGTCAGCGATCTTCGACTTCAGATTTTTTATCCAGTAGTTTGGAACTTCTTTTTCATTTTCTTTTCTCGTCAGCAATTCAAGCTTGTCAGGATCAAGTACGCGGACAACACTTTCAAAATAGCCTTCCGGACTGCGCCAGATGATATCAAGTTTTCTGGTATTGAGATCAAAGGTTGCCAGGAAAGGGAGATCGCCTTTTGGCGATGCGCCGACGGGATTGTTCATCAAAAGCTTGTTACCATTATCAATTAACTTTATTACATCCCGGCCGAATTGATTCTTTTCTGTTACCGGAAAGCCAGGATTAGCGTAATTGTCTGTGGTGTTCCTTTCTACCAATTTTTCCACCTGGCCCGTTGAAGGATTAAAACGATTTATTCTTGAAAATTGTTTGCCAGTAAGTGCTTCAATAAATAAGGCAACATTCTTATTACCCCAGTTAACGCTGCGATAGCGCATTTCGGTTTTGAAGAGCTCTTTTGGCTGGCCGCTAAATGGCGCACTGAGAGAATACACTGCATCATGATAATCCACTTTTGTTTTTATCAAACCGCTGTCAAGAGGCATGCACCAAATTACGGTTGCCGCTTCATCATCCCTCCACTCAAAGGCTCTTGGTACATTCTGTACGTTATCATTTCCACTGGGTGCTGTTTCTGACGAAGGAAGTTCAGCCAGAACTTTTATTTGCCTGCCATTCATGTCGGTTATAACAACTGTGGAAGGGAATCCATTTGCAGGTACTAAATAGGAAAATGGCTTTTTGATGGTGCGAACCATCATATACTTTTTATCGGGAGAAACTGAAACAGTCAAATAAATGGAAGGCTGCCCGATCTTTGTTTCTGCACCGCTAACATTTCTTACCAGTTGGGTAGTGCCATAAAATTCAAACAACTTCTCATCATAGGGATTTTTGATCATGTCCTGGAATGTCGGACGCGGGGACGCTTTACCATAGTTCTCCTGGACAGCAGGGCCTGAAGGCACGGCCGATTTCGGTGGAGCAGCATTTACAGGTTTTACAATTGTCCGGTACAATAGCGTATTATCATCGATCCATTGATAGCTTCCGG
Organism: Chitinophagaceae bacterium; assembly: GCA_035717045.1. Taxonomy (GTDB): domain Bacteria; phylum Bacteroidota; class Bacteroidia; order Chitinophagales; family Chitinophagaceae; genus VBAS01. The sequence goes on along the minus strand of DASTIZ010000014.1, from coordinate 4,600 downwards.
TTATTGTGTTCAGCGGCTGTTTATTTACTTTGGTTGCTTTTTGCGTAGCCACATCGATGACATAGAGATCGACTTTTGAAGAAGTAGTATGTGTAAAGGCGACCTTTTTGTCATTGGGGCTCCAATTAACACTGCCGGCCATCAACGGTGAAGGCAGGCCGGTTATCCTAAATTCTTTGTTTGAAGAGACATTTTTCAACCACAGATCGTTGATAAATGTTTGCCTGCTTGGCGCAAAATTATTTGGGTTAATGCGCAACCCCGCAATACGCAGTTCCGGTCGCGACAATTCTTCTATTGACGGGTAGCTATTGCTTTGCGTAAACAACATCCATTCCGCCTTGTCATCAACACTTACGTTTGGAGTTGGTTTTACCAAAACAAGGTCCATTATCTCTTTGGGAGGGGTTTTATAACCATCCTGTGCAAATAATTTTGTTGAAGAGATAAGAAGGAAAAGAAAGAATAATTTTCTCATGGGATTCTGTTTTTAGTGGAAATGTCCTGATTCGTCAATGGTGAATGAACTGATCTTAACTTTTGTGAATTGCCTATTGCCAATTGACCATTCACCATTCGCGTCACTGGTACACCCTCACATAATCGATCACCATTCTTTGCGGCCAGATATTCTCATCAACGCCTTTTTGGCCGCCCCAGTTGCCGCCAACCGCAATATTCATTAATAAATGCATTTTGTTGTCAAATGGCCACGCATCATAGCCGGTATGCTCGTTACCAAACCTGAAGTATGTTTTTTGATCTACAGACACTTTGACGCTGTCTTTGTTCCATTCTACTGCATATACATGAAATTTCTCCGAACAGTCCTCGACCTTTATTGTATCTGTCTTTTGAGTACCAATTACATGATAATATTTTTTACAGTGAACAGAGCCATGAATATAGCCGTGGTTAAATCCAACGTGTTCCATAATATCGATCTCTCCATCATCCGGCCATTTGAGTGGGGTGGTGCTGGCTAACATCCAGATGGCTGGCCAGGTGCCAATCCCCTTTGGTAACCTCGCTCTCACTTCAATTTTCCCATATTGCCAATCGCCTTTTCCCTTTGTAATCAATCTTGCAGACGTGTAATTCTTTCCTTCCCAGGGTTCTTTTCTCGCCTCAATGATCAAAAAACCTTTTTCAACTCTTGCATTTTCCAATCTTTTACTGGTATAGAATTGAAGCTCATTATTTCCCCAGCCATGACCACCGACATCATAATTCCACCTGGTAGAATCTGGTAAGCCGGAATTTCCGAATTCATCACTCCAAATCAACTTCCATCTTGATGCACTTTTTTCTGCGGTGCTGCAGCAAATAGATGTGAGCAACGGGAAGGCTAATATGAAAAACAGCCGCATGGGCTTGAGGTTTACCTCGAAGTTACATACATAACATTTCTCAGACTCACCGGTCCCATAAATTATTATAAGCGGCCTTATTTTGGGGTCATAGCTTCTAATCAATTAATTTTATCTAAAACATCGTTTATGAAAATGCTAAAGATCTTTCTAGGCGTCATCCTGATCAGCGTGTTTAGTCGTTGCGCAAATGATACTTCGGCAAAAAAAGAGACTGATGAGAAAAGCGCAACTGTTGAAAAAAAGGACGAGGTTGGTATCACGCTTCCGCCCGGCTTCACGGCTACAGTTTTTGCGGATGATCTGGGGCAGGCACGGCATATCGTAGTCAATGCTAATGGCGACGTTTTTACAAAAGTCAAAAAATTATATAAAGGAAATGGCATTATTCGTTTGCGCGATACAAATCAAGACGGGGTGGCCGAGGACGTAACCGGATTTGCGAATTATGAAGGCAGTGGTATAGCCATCAAAAATGGTTTTCTATATGCTACTTCTGATGACAAGATTTATCGTTATAAATTGAATGCAAATAATGAACCCGATACTGCAAGCGAGGAATTAATTGTGACCGGGCTGGTGGATAAACGTCAACATGAATCAAAGCCGATCGCATTGGACGATGCTGGAAATCTTTATGTCAACATCGGGGCTCCTTCTAATGCCTGCCAGGAAGAGGATCGACAGAAGGGTTCTAAAGGACAGGATCCATGCCCGATCTTAGAAACTGCGGGTGGTATCTGGCAATTTAAAGCCGATCAGAAAAATCAATCGTATTCGCAGGGTGTTCGCTATGTAACGGGCATCAGGAATATCATGGCCCTTGACTGGAATACGCAAATGAATGAATTGTATGGTGTGCAACACGGGCGGGATGATCTTGCAAAACTTTATCCCGATCAATACACCGTGGATGAGGGTGTTGAATTACCTGCAGAAGAAATGTTCCAATTGAAGAGAGGTTCTGATTTCGGGTGGCCTTATTGTTATTATGACCAGGTGCAAAAGAAAAAAATATTAGGTCCGGAGTATGGAGGTGATAAAGTAAAAACCGGGCGATGCGATGGCAAAGGAAAACCGATCTATGCGTTTCCGGCGCACTGGGCACCAAATGGCTTGCTGTTTTATACGGGGACACAGTTTCCGGAAAAATACCGCAATGGAGCGTTTATTGCATGGCATGGATCCTGGAACCGTGCACCCAAAGAACAACAGGGATACTTTGTTACTTTCTTGCCTTTTAATAATGGAATGCCAGCCGGCGACTACGAGATCTTTGCTGATGGTTTTGCGGGAAAAACCAAGACACCTCAAGGAGCGACATTCAGACCATGTGGCCTTGCACAGGGACCCGATGGCTCCTTGTATATTTCCGATGATCAAAAGGGACGAATTTGGAAAATAAATTATAAAGGTTGATAGCTAAGGTTGTTTGTAAACAATCCCTTCTTTGATCACCAGCTTAACTTTTCTGATGTTGCTGATGTTGGACAACGGATCGCCTTCAATTGCAATGATATCCGCCATCATATCTTTTTTTATTCTCCCGATCCTGTCACCATAACCAAAAACATCTGCATTGACCGAGGTAGCAGATTTTAAGACATCGATCGGATTCATCCCGTATTCAACCATTAGTTCCATTTCTCTTGCATTGTCACCATGTGCGAAAACACCAACATCACCACCCATGCAAATTGTAACACCGGTTTTTATTGCCAACTGAAAACTCTTCTTTTTATCTGTGATCCGCTGCGGTTCTTTATCAGTTCCTTTTTTCCATCCACCATATTGCAAAATTGATTCCCCGGCAGAAAGGGTAGGGCACAGTGCTACCTTTTTTTCCTTCATTAGCTTAAAAACTTCTTCAGTACCGTTATCGCCATGCTCAATTGTTGACACACCACCCGATATTGCCCTTTTCATTCCTTCCGGTGTTGAGGCGTGTGCCGCAACTTTTCTTCCACCGCTTTGTGCAAAAGCGGTAGCCCATCCGATCTCTTCGGCTGAAAATGTTGGCATCGCTTCCTTATTAGGTCCCCACCGGTAGTCGGCATAAATCTTTATAAGGTCTGCACCTTTGCCAGCCTGGGTTCTTACCTCAGTGATCAACTCTTCGATGCCTGCAACTTCGGCTGCACCTTGTGGTAATTCCACATCGGGTGAGAGTGATTTGGGACCGTAAGTTCCTTTGGCAACAATTGCCCTCGTTGCCACGATCATTCGCGGGCCTGCTATAATGTTTTTTTCAATTGCGGTTTTCAATCCCACATCATCATACATTGCTCCCTCGGTTCCGAGATCTCTTACCGTAGTAAACCCACCCATCAGCGTAGCGCTGGCATGATTCACGGCTCTTGCTGTTCTTTCTGCTCTTGATTCTTTCAACACCTGGTCATCCCAGCTTGTTTCATTATATGGGTGAAGAAATAAATGTGAATGACCTTCTATCAATCCCGGCAACAGAGTCATTCCTTTCAATTCAATAACTTCTGTTCCTGCTGGTAATTTGAACATCATGGCACCAGCTTGTTCGATTTTATTGTTCTTTAGCAGCACTATCCACCCGGAGTGCATTTGATCGCCGTCGAATACACGGTCCGGCTTTAATAAAATGTATTTATCCTGGCCATTAGAAAAAATACACCAGGCAGATGCAAGAAGAAGAAAAATATTTTTTAACATGTATACGTATTAATGATCGAAGCTTCTGAAATAACGTTCAGTATAACGTCCATCAAGCTTATTATAAAACAAAATTAGCAGCCGGGTTTTAGTTTTGATTTTTGGATACTTATCAAAGATGCCCCAGAAACCCGTATCGGGTAAAAAAAGATTTTGAGCCAGGGTGTTTATATCATTCTCCAAACTTGACGTTGAATATTCCGTCAGGAAACCATATTTCGACAACACCGTATCGGGCAACTGCGACGAACGACCTGTCCGAATGGCTCCCACACCACTTTCGGGATCATTATAATCAAACGTGGGATCGTTTGCTTTCTTCCAGGCTATCGTATCAAGTATCGGGTTATAATTCCTGAAAAGGATACTTGAAAATTCATGGTGAAAGGTTTGCTCGATATACCTGTCGGTATAACCCATAGAAGAGCCGTTGTTGGTCATAAACAATGCATCCGTCGCGTTTGTGCCACCATAACCAACATTAAAGAATCGCATGGATTTTAAGAAATAAACGGCTTTAAGGTTATCCTGAAGCAATTGATCGT
>DASTIZ010000013.1:0-5848 GCA_035717045.1 Chitinophagaceae bacterium | reverse complement strand
TTTGCAATACCTTCTTCCCATTCCTTTAACTGCTCATATCTTATTAATCCGGGCGTAAATTTTGAATCGACATGCCGTTTAGAACGCATTTGCCCGTATTGCCTGATAAATTGTTTCGCATCGGGTTCATTTTTTGTTTCGAATGCCCGGATCAACAGAGCGAATTCTTCCTTCCACGCCTTGTTAAATGAAGCGTCATTCCACGGATATTGTTTGTACCATCCGAATGTAGATTCGGATTCCCGGAACCGGTTGAAATCCTTTGCTGCCTGGAAAGCATGAAAACCCTCGTGAACAATCATAGAAATGTGCTTGTCAGCATTTCCTCCCATTAGATTTACCATCCTCTCCAGGAGGGAGGTATCTTTTTGCGCAGCTGGCATATTCTTCTTTATATCATTTTCCAATTTTGTTCTTGTCCATTCGATCGTTGTCATGCAGGCAACCCATTTTTCACCAACTTTTACCGTAAAAGCCTGGAGACTATTATTACTGTCTATTCGTTGACGATAATAGTTCGAGCCAACTACCTTATCAAGGGGCACCAATTCCCATTTCTTGCCTAATTGATTCATGTTAGGTACTTTCTTCCATCCGGCCGGCGGGTTCTTGTAGCCAACTAAGAAAGCCCATTCCTTATTGTAAAGAATAACTGGTATGTCGGCCTTACCGAAACCTGGCCACACGGAATCTCCCAATTGTTTTTGGAGATTAAAATATTCTTGAAGCTCTGCCTTATCAAGACCCGTTAGCTTTCCATTCTCATTAATTTGAAATCCTAAATTTAAATTGCTCGTCGCTATAAATTCAACGGGTAAAAAGCCGATGAGAAGAGAGCATAATAATATCTTTAGAGACATACTCCTGGTGATGAGTATTATTTGAAATACAGATTTTCTCAGTCTAAAAAATTACGATCATTAAGATCAATTTGCCATGATTTAAATCAGTACGGTTCTTAAAAATGCTCACTATTTATCAACGACAACTGGTCGACGGTGATTAGTAAAGTACCTGAAACCGACCATTATAGAGGCTTGTAAAAAATACCAAATCTTGGTATTTTTACAAAAAGGCAAAATATGGCACGCAATACATCGGTTTTACTTGGGCGGTACTTTGAAGAATTTATAGCGAAAGAGATATCTTCCGGCAGATATAACTCTGCAAGTGAAGTGATAAGAACAGCACTGAGACTCTTGCATGCAGAGGAAGCTAAAAGGAAAGACCTTAATAAAGCTCTGGTCCTGGGCGAGAAAAGCGGGTATGTGAAAAATTTTAGCCCCAAGATCCATTTAAAGAAACTACGTACTAAACTTTAATGAAGCCGCTGCCATTTGTAATCAGCAAACAAGCTGTTTCTGACCTCGAAGAAATATGGATTTATACAGCAGAAAAATGGTCGGTAGAACAAGCAGACCGTTATTACTTTCTGATCATTGAGGAAATTAATTATATCTGCAGGAATGTTGATGCGGGGAAGAAAATGGATCATATTCGAAAGGGGTATTTTGCTTCAAAAGTCAAATCTCATCTTATATTTTACAGGATAAGTAATAATATGGTAGAAATAATCAGAATTTTGCATGAGCGAATGGATATTGATTCCCGGTTGACTGACTGAAATACCACAACTTGGTTTGTTGATCACGAAAACCAGGACTTACGCCAAATTTATCATTCATAACAATGAGTATGACCTCAGGTACACTTGCAGAAATAAAAGAACAACTTGAAGCGTTGGAAGGGACGATGTTCGCTGAAATTAGTTCCCACGATTTCCTATTTCAGAAAATCCATCCAAAACAGCGACAGGCGGCAAAAAATCTATTGTACTATTTAACGCTGAGAAATGAGGATATCCGGGAACTGCAGGACAAACTTCATATTGCCGGGCTTTCTTCACTCGCCAGCTCAGAAAGTCATATTCACAGTCAACTTCAATCCATTTTGCAGCGACTTGGTAAAGAATACAGCGAGGAAGAGATGGAGGCGTGCAACTATTCATTTAGCAAAAAAGAGATCGCTGAAAAAAGCAAATTGCTGTTTGGTGAAAAATCTGATGCTGTCATTCCTTATATAATGGTGACATTCGATAGTTCATTTGCTCAAAACTATGGAATGATCAAAACACTTTTGCAGAATGGAATGAATGTGGCCCGTATTAACTGTGCTCATGATGATGAAGCGACCTGGGCAAGCATGGTTCATTTAATAAAAAGAGCCTGCAGGCGTACAGGTCTAAACTGCAAAATCTACATGGACCTCCCGGGCCCCAAAATCAGAACCCACCTGTTGACCCGTGGAAGAAAAAAAGGAAAGGTAAAAGTGAAAGAGGGTGAGCTTATCTGGCTGGCAGAAAACGCAGATGAGTTTCCAGATGATGCAATTGTAATCAGCGTCAAGGAACCCGGTATTATAGAAAATCTGAAAAAGAACGACAGGGTGTATATTGATGATGGAATAATCAGGGGAGTCATCGAGAAAATCAAGACCAATAAAGCGGCCATGCGTATTTTAAAGATAGGGGGCGGGAAGTCCAGCATAAAGGAAGATAAAGGGATTAATTTTCCGGATACAAAATTGTCTTTCCCTTCATTAACTGATTTCGATAAACAGTCATTACCCTTTATCTGTGAGCATGCAGACCTGGTCGGATATTCATTTGTAAATACGCCGTCAGATCTCGAAGCTCTCCAGGAATTCATAAAGAATCAGTCGTCAAATATTCCGGCTATCATCCTGAAAATTGAAACCCCGGAAGCTGTAAAAAATTTACCGGGTCTTTTATTCCAGGGAATGACCCAGGAGGTGTTTGGCGTTATGATTGCCCGTGGTGATCTTGCAGTGGAAATAGGTTTTGAAAGATTGGGCGAGGTACAGGAAGAAATTCTATGGATCAGCGAAGCGTCCCATGCACCGGTTGTATGGGCTACACAAGTGCTGGAAACACTCAATAAGTCAGGGATAGCGACTCGTTCAGAAATTACGGATGCGGCACATGCAGCCACGGCAGAATGTGTTATGATCAACAAAGGCGATCATACGATTGAAGTGATAGAGACACTCCAGGACATCTTACATCGAATCGGCGGGCACCACATAAAAAAGAGATTCACATTTCGTCCATTAAACATTGCAAGGAAATTTATGAGTGAACCGCAACATTCAAATTTGACTTCCGCGGTAAATGCGCAACCAGGTGTTTCATAATATTTTTTTTTAGCATCTTTTAATGTTCCCGTTAATTGTAAAAGTCCGCGCGAAGCGGACTTTTACCTGTGTTAGCCTTGCAATGATTTCAATAAACCGATGTATTGGCCCGCTTTATTTATAATCTTTCCCTGCCTGTCGACAAACAATTGTGTATTTGACCTGTCCTGGATCATGAAAGGGAACCTGGAATTATTAAGTCTTACCAGCTTTCCGATTTGTTGCAATCTGTTATTGCTCACTTTCATTACATCCAGGCGGTTATTTACAACGAAACTTCCATTTTGAATGTTTCTTGATAAAACCTGGCCCAGGATGTCAAATAAGATCTGACCAATCGATACCGAAGTCTGACTTCTGCTTGATCCGCCCGTACGGGTCTCCGGATACGGTTGTTCAGGCGTTTGAACCGGCCTTGTTTTTTTGGCTACCGATCCACCCATTTGCTCATCCGCAGTGCTCCAGCCTCTTTCAATCGCTGAAAGGCGGTTATACCCGGCCGGATGTGTTGATGAGGCCCGTTGGCTTGCAATCAACTTCATTGCGGATTGTGCATCATTGAGAGTGGCTCCCATTTTTCGCAATGCGAAACCTGAGAATTCATCGGCTTCAAGCTCTTTTGATGGCTGGCTACCCTGCCCGCCCACAGTATGTCCTTTCAAATGATGTCCAACCTCGTGTGCCAATACACTCACTGCCGACCACCTGTTGCCGGAAGTTCTCACCAGTGCGTTGATGAAGTTTGGATTGTAAAGAACATACCTTTTACCGCCGTACGCAACGGCAGCGGCATTGTCAATGCCAGATGTACTCCGTATTTCAAAATTTGCCCTCAGCCCAACTGCATCCAGAATTTCATGGATGAGTTGTTGGCCCTCCTGCGCAGATGCGAAGTTGGATACCGGTACTGACCAACCTGATTTCGACGTGACTGATTCATGCAGCCCGATGCGAATCGAAGTCTGGGCAAAAATTTGAACGGAAAAGAAAAAAGTAAAAAATGCGAGTAAAGATTTTTTCATTTGATTTCCTCCATGGATTTTAGTTAAAACAGTATATTTTTCATATCTCATGCCGTTTTATGTTAAGCCAACGGGGTAGTGGGAGTATTAACAGATCGTATACACTAGTCAAATAGTTTGAACTTCAACCCGTAGGGACCAGTTTTTCGGTGAGGCATTTTTCTTCGTTATTTTTTATCATCTTTTTTCGGCAATTTCTCTATTATGATAAGCCCTCTTCATAACCAAACTTTGGGAGAAGAATAAGGCTTGCTCAAATAAAATCGGTGTTTCAGCGTTTATTCTGCAAATCAGAATTGCGTCCCCATGAAGAAATTTTACCAATCAATCCGTCCGCGACCGGGTCTCTTTTTGTTTTTCAATTCAAGCCTGGTGATAATTGCTGGTTGTGATGCTGACGAAAAAATGAAGAAAGCCACGATACCAACGGCACAAATGGCAATTCCTACAACGCCAGCGCCTCCTCCCATGATGGCAGACGGTATTTCTGTAATGAATAAAACCGAAGTGCCTATCCTTTGTTATCATCAGCTTCGGAATTTCCGATCAACTGATTCAAAGAGAGCAAGGGACTATATTGTTCCAGTTCTAAATTTTCGGGAACAAATAAAATCTTTGGCCGATAGTGGTTTTCATTCTATTCTTCCTGACCAACTGTATGATTACCTTGCTTATGGTAAACCATTGCCGGCAAAACCGGTCATGATAACCTTTGATGATACACGGCTCGAACATTATACGGAAGCGCTGATTGAGTTGAATAAATACGGATTTAAAGGAGTATTTTTTATCATGACTGTTTCACTGAATCGGCCGGGTTATATGTCAAAGGAACAGGTAAAACAATTAGCCGACGGTGGACATGTAATTGGCCTGCACACATGGAATCATAAGAATGTAAAGACTTTTACTAACGAAGATTGGTTGATCCAGGTTGAGAAGCCGGCCGCACAATTAAGACAAATTACAGGCAAGCCGGTTGATTATTTTGCGTATCCCTTTGGTCTTTGGGATAGATCTTCATTACAACAGTTGAAAGAACGCTTCAAAGCGGCTTTTCAATTATCAGCGCGTCGTGATGAAAGCTTACCCCTTTTCTGCATACGGCGGATCATTGTTCCCGGTGAATGGAACGCATCAACAATGCAGAAATATATGAAGACTAGCTTTTCCGTTTCCGGCAAAACGAAGTAAATATCATTTTTCATGTTGCATGCCTTCCTTTACACGAAATACATGCAGCACATATGGAAAGATTGCATCCATTGTTTCAGCGACGCCTTTTGGAGAGCCTGGTAGCGTAATTACCAACGTATTTTTTATAAACCCGGCTACACCTCTTGAAAGCATAGCATATGGAGTTCTTTGCTGGCCATAGTTTCTCGCTGCTTCCATAATACCAGGGATCTCACGATCGAGTAGCGGGGCAATTGCATCAGGTGTTACATCTTTTGGAGACAAACCGGTACCACCTGTTAAGAGAATAAGATCCAAGTCATCTTTGGTTAACTGGTTAACCTTTTCCTGGATAGTTGAAAGATCATCAGCAATAATATCCTGATAGCTTACTGAGATTTTTAATTGCTTAAGCTTTTCAATAATTGTTTTTCCGC
>DASTIZ010000012.1:0-4758 GCA_035717045.1 Chitinophagaceae bacterium | reverse complement strand
TCAGGTGACCAGCGAAGGACGGGGCGGTCACTTCCGGTCCACCCCGCATTATCAGTAGCATAACCAAAATCTTTTATCCCATCTGTGGTTAATTGCGTGATCTTGCCGGTCTTCACATCTCTCGCAAATAAATTATAGTCCTTGATATAAACAGCTTTCGTTCCATCGGGAGAAATGACCTCAAGTCCGCGGTTGCCGCGGCCAAAACCCTGCCCGCGTTGTGCATTATCGAGCAACTTCGTGGTATCGACAGCGCAAGCATAACCCTGCAGATCACATTTCCATTGTTTCGAATCAGCACGGAATATTATTGATTTGCCGTCTGCAGAGTAGTTATAAAATTGAAAAGGAAGCATGGAAGCCTTGTAGGCTCTTCCGGTTGCTGAAGAAAGTGAGGCAGCTAGTTTAGCGTGATCGAAAGCGTGGAGTTTTGTTCCTCTTGAAGCATCAACAACAATAAATTCGCTTCCATCCGGCGTTAGAGTGCGATACCAGAATTTATCAGGTGCGTACCAGTTGGCACTCACATTGCCCCTGTCGATAAATTGTTGTGTATTGTAACCTAAAAAGCTCTCGGCCTGCTGATAATCTTTTGCCGTTAATGCGTCCTGGGCATTTAAAAGAAGAATAAACGAAAATGAAATGATGGAAAACAAGAGTCTTTTCATAAAGTGTGTTTGTGTATAACAGATGAATATCTCAGGGTTTGCAAATTAACGTCTTTTGAATAGTCCAGGTTTCAAATTTGTTAAATGGTTAACTCAACCGGAAAATATACCGAAACGGGGAGCCTGGTCTTTTTATCACTGGGATTCAATGAGCTATCTTTGCCCCAATGAAACGTTTCGACGTACCGATCATCTATCGCAGCCCGCTGATCACCGCTATTAAAAAAAAGCGGAAGGAGCAGGATAAGATGAAAAAGGATTTTACTCCTACCCTCCTCGACTTTGGACCCTTACACATTTACCTCGCCCGTCATTTTGGTTTTTGTTATGGTGTTGAAAACGCAATCGAGATCGCCTTCAGGACAGTTGATGAAAATCCCGGGAAGAGAATTTACCTGTTGAGTGAAATGATCCACAATCCACAGGTGAATGCAGACCTGCAGGCACACGGCATACGCTTCTTACAGGATAATTATGGCAAACAATTAATTTCCTTTGACGAGCTGAAACCAGATGATGTTGTAATTATTCCTGCATTTGGGACCACACTTGAACTCGAAAGGAAATTAAATGATCTCGGTATACCAACTGAAAAGTATGATACTACCTGCCCTTTTGTAGAAAAGGTTTGGAACAGGAGTGAGCAGATCGCAAAAAAGAATTATACGGTTGTTATACATGGTAAGCCAAAACATGAAGAAACAAGAGCAACTTTCTCACATGCAGCTTTCTTTGCACCTTCCGTTGTTGTAACAGATATGCAACAGGCGACAGAACTTGGAAAATATATAAAAGGCGAAAAGCCCCCGGCGGCGTTTTATGAGGAATTTAAAGGACAATATTCTCAAGGTTTTAGTGTTACCAAAGATCTTGAACGTATTGGTGTAGTAAACCAGACCACCATGCTTGCCAGCGATACCCAGGCAATTGCAGATCATTTAAAGCTGGTAATGATAGAAAAATACCAGCTGGCAGATCAAAACGTGGAAGAAAGGTTTGCCGACACAAGAGACACGCTCTGTTATGCGACGCTGGAAAACCAGCAGGCAGTTAGCGGTATGTTGCGGGCAGAGGCGGACCTAGCTATTGTGGTTGGCGGCTATAACTCATCAAACACTTCCCATCTTGTTGAATTGTGCGAAGAGAAATTGCCAACCTATTTTATAAATAATGAAGAAAAAATACTTTCACAGAAGGAGATACTGCATTATAATTTCCATGCAAAACAGGAAATACTGTCATCTGATTTTCTGCCGGGAAAACAACCAGTGAAAATATTAATAACCAGTGGTGCTTCCTGCCCGGATGCTTTGGTTGAAGGGGTAATTAATAAACTTGCCGGTTTTTTCGATACAGCGGTCTCCACTGAAGAAATGATAGAAAGGTTCCGTTAATGAAAGCTATTTATACAACAACTCATAATATTCATGTGCCATCCGGTTGCTGTCAAACTGGAAACGAACATCCCGCATTCCATTTTTCATGATCATCCGCCAGGTATCATACCCTTCGTAATACAAGGGAAGAATTTCGTCATTTAATATCTCATATATTTTTTCAAGATCATAGTCATCCTGCTCCTGCACGGTCATGCTTGCATAGTCTGTCTTTGGAACCACAAACCCATTATTACCATGGTTGATGAACTCCGGTATCCAGCCGTCATCGGTTGAAAAGTTCACGGTGCCATTCATCGCTGCGGTCATTCCACTCGTACCGGAAGCTTCTCTGGGCACCCGGGGATTATTTAACCATACGTCACCCGCCTGTTTCAGTCTTTTTGAAAGACCCAGCTCATAGCCAACCAGCACTGCAATATTTCTGTAATTCTTGCTCAGGTGGACGAGGTGATTGAATTCAGAAATGGCAGGATAGTCAACGGGGTAAGGTTTACCCGCCCAAATGATCTGCACCGGATATTTTGAATTATTGATCAAGGCGTCAAACTTATCTTCATCAGTTGTGATCAGTCCTGCCCTCTTGTATCCTGCAAATCTTCTTGACCAAACAATCGTAAACACATTTGGATCAAAGATCTTTCCTGTTTGATCCGCTACTATTTCAAAAGCTCTTCTCTTTAAATGTTTTTTCCTGTCATCAAATGCCCATTCGTTTCCTTCTTCCATGAATTTGTACAATTGTTTATCGGCCCAATAGCGCCAATTCTGTGAATTTGTAATTGAAATGATCGGGCAAATACCGCTGTGCTTCTTCCACATTTCCCTTGACACAATACCATGAAGTTGCGAAACACCATTGGCCAGTCTTGCAAAACGCAATGCCACCAGCGAGTGATTAAACATATCCTCATTATTGCCTGTCAGCTGCTTCACTTCGTCAACAGTTAACCCGCAGAAGTAACTCATTTTATGACAGAGATGGATGTCGTGTTTCTCATTACCGGCTTCCTCCGGGGTATGGGTTGTGAATACAAGACGGTTCTTTACTTCACTAACATCGTTATTGTATTTATTGTACAAATAAAATGCAGCAGAGAGTCCGTGCGCTTCATTTAAATGATAGACATCGGGATTAAATCCCAGCTCATCGATCAGCCTGGCCCCACCAACACCCAATAAAATAAACTGGGCTACTTTGGTTGCCACATTTGCATCATACAAACGATGGGTGATGGTTTGTGACACATAATCGTTTTCCGGCAGATCAGTACTTAATAAAAATAACGGCGCTGTTTTGAAGATTTCAGGATCGAGATACCAGGCTTTTACCCATACCGGATGTTCGTGTACTGTTATCTTGAACTTAATGCCCGTATCTTTCAGAAAACTGTAATGTTTTTCCATCCAGGTCACCTGCAAGGTTTGATCCTGGTTACGGGCCTGGTCATAATACCCGTACTTCCACAGAATACCGATACCGATCAGATTTTGTCTCAGCTCATAAGCGCTGCGCAAATGCGAACCCGACAAAAATCCGAGACCACCACTATAAATTTTAAGAGGCTGGTGGGTAGCAAATTCCATCGAGAAGTAGGCGACTTTTTTGGAATAACGTTCGTCAAAAGGGTATGGAAGCTTGTAATGTCTGAAACTCATAATGTGTGGTTTTTACACAGGACACAAAATAACGCGAAATCAACATAACAAATTATATATGCGTCTCATGCCGAGGGTAACTTATTCACATACGGGGGAAAATTAGCAGCCAAAAATGCATACAACTAACAATCATTTGGAAGACGGCTTTTTTTGTGTCTTTGGCTTTGGCTCTTTTTTTCTTGGGAAATTCCCGTCAAAGGAACATTTAAGCTGGCGGTGCGCACCGCACGCGTCGACTTCCTTTAATGTGACCGATGATGATGAAAATTTAAATTGAAGGACACATGCATCTCCCCGTTGCCTGTAAACGGCAACATTTGCCGAAGTAATATTCGCAATGCCTTTTAACTCGCCGGTGCAATCACCATTGTTTCTGTCGATATGTATAAAGAAATTCATTTTCCCCGGTTCGGCATGGTCCCTTATTGAAACGATATTCATTTTATCTTTTATATAATCTCCGGAAAATTTGCTTTTCTTCTGAAGCGTATCGATAGGATTAATGATCTCCCGGATCCTGTCGTCAAGCGGATCGGTCATGATAAGAAGAAATTGCCCGGCTTCATCATTATAAATAAAGACTTCTCTCCCTTCTGCCGTGACATCCTCGGGCCTCATAAGCGTAACGTTCTTATAAAAAGACAATTTGCGGTCCAACCCGCTGACCTGTGAGGTAGCGGGATTGCCATCTTGTACAAGTAAAGGCAGCCATGCCTTAAATTTATTTTCACTATCGAAACAAAGTACGATGACGGCTTTCTTATTGCCTGCAATTATTTTAGGAAATAAGTAAGTTTCCGTTTCGATCTCAACGCGTTTACCCAAATAAATTTTTGGTTTGGCGTTTTTCCCGCCCACGATCGATAAGACCGAGTCTGGAACAAACTGGCTGAATACCGTATTCGAGATAAGCAATGAGTCACTTTCTTTACGATTTAGAGAAGTATCTTTTACCTCGTAAGGCGGCTTTATCAATTCAAACGACCCGATAAAATCACTCACGTCAACCTTATCTTTACCTGAAAGTGACG
>DASTIZ010000011.1:0-8246 GCA_035717045.1 Chitinophagaceae bacterium | reverse complement strand
TGCCGGTTAAGATTCTCCTTGATCGCTTCATTTTCTTTTATATGCTTATCAAGATTTGATTCTTTCTGATTAATGGATTGCTCCTTTTGGCGAATCCGGTTCTCGGCGTCATTGATCTTTTTGTTCTTTTCAAAAACCTCTTTGTCATGATTGGCCTTCATCTGGACAAAGCGTTCTTTAGCCTCCAGTTCTTTTTCTTTTTTGAAAGTTTCGCCCCTTAGTTCGGCTTCTTTGATAATGTTTTGAGCAAGTAATTCGGCTTCGGCTATCTGTTTTTTGGTGTTTTTGGCAAAAATGAGCTTACCCGCTAAAATGCCTATGATAAGCCCTGCACCTCCAATGATGGCAAACAATATATTTTGATCCATGAATGTTAAGTTTGATTGATTTCACAATGCTTGTTTTAGGTCCTGCCGGCTCAGATTTCTAACGGTCAGGTAATCAGCGAAGATACAAAACGGCCAGAAGTGATGAAATCAATGTTGGATTTATCAATGCAAAGGAGCTAGGATTGAAGTTGTCCATCCAGCATTCTTTCCAGCAGATTCAATTTATCGGTTATATTTTCCCTTTCAATGTCTGTGGCAGGATTTTCCATTTGATCCGTGGCATACCAAACCAAAGCCATCGCCACATAATCCTGCATATCTTTCCCCGCAAACATGGTTTTGAATTCAATGATCTTATCATTGATGGTTTTTACTGTTTTACGAACCACTTCTTCATCCTTCGGATGCAGCTTTATCCGGTAGCTCCGGTCGGCGATAGTAATGGTGGCGGGAATGAGTTGTTCGGACATAACTGTGAGTTTGTGTCCCGATAGCAATCGGGAAGTGAATGGTGAGTGACGATAATCACTCGCTTAAAAGAGCTATGCAACGGTCTATTTCCTTGATGTATGAATTGATGCGTTTTTCAAATTCTTTTTTATCACCCTGGTCCCAATCTCCCGATGTGATCTTCAATACGTCAACCTGTTGCTTCAGATCTTCAATGGTTTGCTGGTTGACAAACGATTGGGTCCTGTTCTTATCCAGCTCTTCTTTTAACCGCAAATTCTCCTTCTGCAGCGCGGAGTGATCCTTCAGCACTTGCTGCAGTTTATCCTGGATCCTTTTTAATTGAACTTCAATTTCTGCCATAGCTCAAAAAAACTTTTAAATGTTCCCTGCCTGCCGGCCGTCACGAATGCTCAACTATCAATGCTCTCCCGATAACTATCGGGATCAATTTTAGGACCCTAAGTTGATCGTTGAAAATTGAGTATTGAACATTGAACATTTATTTCCTAATTTCTGCCTTAATCTCTTTTTCCAGGGCCGACCTTATTTGGTTCATCCATCCGTCGATCTCCTTATCAGTAAGTGTCTTCTCCTCATCCAAGAAAGTAAAACTTACAGCGATCGACTTTTTATCAGCTCCCAGCTTTTCGCTTTCGAATATATCAAAGAGTTTGACCTCCTGTAATTTGTCAAGCTTTAATTTATTCACCGAATTTTCCACTTCCGCATAAGTCAGTTGTTTTGGTACCACCATTGAAACATCCCTCATCACCGACGGGAATCTCGGAAGGTCTCTCATAACGAGAGTTTGGTTCCCTACCAGTTTCATAACGGCATCCCAATTCATCGCGGCGAAGAAAACAGCTTGTTTGATCCCAAATTGGGCAAGTACCTGATGGTTCACTTCACCCGCTCCCGCCACTAACTCGCCATTGGATTTATAAATAATATGGTCCCGCAATTTTGCTACAGGCAATGATTCAACCGCATCAGCCTGTATCCCCAACAGCCGCAACACGGCCGAAACTACTCCTTTTAGGTAAAAGAAATCTGATACTTTTGACCGGTCCTTCCATGTTTGCTCATTTATATTGCCACTTACGACCATACAAACTTGTTCCATTTCGTGATACCTGCCCGCGCCACTCGTGAAATAGCCTTTACCAAATTCAAAAAGCTTCAGATCATTATTCTTATGATTTAGATTACGGGCCACTACTTCCAGGCTGGTTTCCAACAATGAAGGGCGAAGAATATTCAGCTCAGCGCTAAGGCTGTTCAGCATTTTGACCATTTGATGTCTTTCCTCTTCGGAAAAATAATCGCCATTGGTGATCGAGTTGGTCATGATTTCATTAAAACCCTGCCCGGCTAAATAGTTAGCAACCTTTTCTTTTACTGCATGACCAAGATAATTTTCTTCCACTGACGGGGTGATCGTGATTGCGTTTGGGATCTCAACATTGTCCAGCCCGTCGATTCGCAAGATCTCCTCAACGATATCTGCTGGCAAAGAAATGTCGGGTTTACTGTAGGGAACGGCAACACGGGTTTCATCAATACCTTCCTTAATCATTTCAAATCCAAGACTGGTCAAAATATTCTTTACCGTGTCCTGGTGATAATTCTTACCACTCAGCTTTTTCAGGTAATGATGTTTAATTGAAACTTCGGTTTTATTGACCGGGTCAGGATACAGATCAACAATATCTGAGGCAATCTGTCCACCACAAAGTTCCTTGATCATTAAAGCGGCGCGTTTCAAAACCGTAACCGTATTTGAGATATCAATATTTTTTTCAAAACGTGTAGCAGCATCGGTTCTTAATCCGTGTCGAAAACTTGTTTTGCGGATATCAACCGGGTTAAACCAGGCGCTTTCCAAAAAAATATTGCTTGTCTTTTCCGTTACCCCTGAATGTAACCCGCCAAAGACCCCGGCAATACAAATTCCCCCTTCGGCATCACAGATCATCAGGTCGTCTTTGCTAAGTGTTCTTTCCTTTTCATCAAGCGTAACAAACGTAGTTCCTTCAGGCAGGTTCTTGACGATGATCTGCTTTCCCCTGACCTCGTCTGCATCAAAAGCATGTAACGGCTGACCCGTTTCATGCTGAATAAAATTGGTAATATCAACAATATTATTAATTGGTCGCAGACCAATAGCTTTTAGTCTTTGTTTTAACCACAGCGGAGATTCCTTAATTGCGACCCCGGTTATGCTTATACCACTATAACGCTGACACGCTTGCTCATTTTCAATGGCGACGGAAACCGGCAATGACTTATTATCGATCTTAAATGCGTTAGCAGTCGGAATTTTGGATCGGTAGTTTTTCTTATCATGATGGCTTAAATACGCACAAACATCTTTTGCCACTCCCCAATGGCTCATGGCATCCATCCGGTTTGGTGTTATGGCCAGCTCATAGATCCAATCTTCATAGGGCTGAAAATACTCAACGGCCGGGGATCCCACTTTTGCATCGTTGTTTAAAACCAAAATACCCTCATGCGATGTTCCCAAACCAATTTCATCTTCGGCGCAGATCATGCCCTGGCTTTCAACATTCCTGATCCTGGCCACCTTCATGGTGAGTGGTTCATTGTTTACCGGATAAATAGTAGTGCCGACCTTAGCCACAACTACTTTTTGTCCGGCTGCAACATTCGGCGCACCACAAACAATTTGTAAGGGCTCGCCATTTCCTACACTAACTTTTGTAAGCGTCAGTTTATCGGCATTCGGATGTTTTTCGGTTGAAAGCACTTCACCGATAACCAGTCCTTTCAATCCACCTTTTACTTCTTCATATTTTTCAAAATTTTCAACTTCCAGACCAATTGAAGTAAGGATCCTCGCCAGTCTTTCTGGTTCTACCGCCACAGGCAAATATTCACTCAGCCATTTGTAAGAGATCGTCATGTTCGCTTGCTTATTTTAATAGGCTGCGAAGATAAGAAAAGCGGGAAGCAAGATAACCGGAATAAGAAACATAGGAGGACCGGGCAATCCCGGGCAAAGTTTCTTGATTTTCTGCTGCAGATCAAAAAAGTTGTTTTACTTTACTAATGGTTTTTCGTCCTCCTGATAACTCTTCTCTGATTAAGCAAAGACAATTATTTACGCGTTAAATGAAGTGAAGGGATGTACAATTGCTTAATTACTTACAACAAACCAGATTGTAAATGATCAGAAGTTTAGAAAATCTCCCTGGTATAAAGGAAAGAAAGCAAGAGCTTATTGAAAAATTATTAGGCAACGAAATTTTGCATGAAGAATTGATTGAATTAAGGGACAAGGTCAATGCCGAAGATCTTTCTGACATTCTGCAAAGGATCTATGACCTGAATGAGACATACATTTACAAGCTTGCGGCGGTGGAAACGATGGTTGAAAAATTGAATAAGATCAAAAACAGGCAGCGGAACCAGGTATTCTTTAAGAAAATCCGCAAAGGTTTTCGCAAACTCAACGATAATTTGTCCAACAATGATTCTCCCGGGGATAATCCTCATATCACGGTGGTCGCTGAAGGAGATTCCTGGTTTAACTATCCAATCATACTCACGGATATCATCGACCGTATTATTATGGAAAAAGACCTCGCGGTTTACAGTATTGCTTCCGGGGGAGATTGGTTGCTCAATATGCTTACAGGCAGGCAGTATGTGGAAGAACTTTCCATTTCACACCCGGATTGGTTTTTAATAAGCGGCGGAGGTAATGACCTGGTGGGCGCCCGCCGTCTCGCCACTATACTGCAGCCCGGGGGAGAGAGTGTTGAATTTGAAAAAAGTGAGTGGGCTCAGCATCTCATTCTTGATTTTGCAGAAAAGTCGATTATTCCCCTGAAAGAGGATTTTCATGAAGGCCTTCCATTCCTTTCTAAGGATTTTTATGCTTTACTGATGTTCTTTCATCTGCAGTATTATTTTCTGTTTAAGGGATTATTGAAAACCGAAGACAATTGCGTGTCAAAATTTGAAGGTCTTAAGATCATTACGCAGGGCTACGACTATCCTTTACCGTCATCCGATAAAAAGTTTGGTATAAACCCGGTCAGGTGGTATATCCCTTTTGCAAGAACCTTTCTTGGCCATGGCGGCTGGTTAAAAACGCCTTTGCAAATACGAGGGATCAACGCTGAACGAAGCCAGCAGAAAGTTTTGTACTCAATGATCTATCTTTTCAATGAAATGATGATTGAATTGGGCGATATTTTCAATAAACGACACCCGGAGCAGAGGATATTTCATATTGATTCAAGGGATTCGGTTGGTAAAGGCGGCTGGACTGACGAACTGCATCCAACACCGGTGCATTTTATAAAGATCGGGCAGACATTTATTGATTGTATCAAACGCAGGAAAGCGCCTACTTATGGAAATGTATATGTAGTCAAAACGTGCAATCCATGAAGAAATTCAGGATCATAATATGGGCAGGTTTTTTAGTTATTATGCTCGTATTTTTTTATTGCGATTATTTTTACCTGAAGCCAGGGATAGTTTCCTTTGAGTTTGCGAACGAAATGGACGGAAAATTGATCCTTGATGGCTGGAAAAACGATAAAGTGCTGTCCATTGCACAAACAATGATATGGCTGGATTTTGCTTACATCTTTTTTTATGTGGCGATCATGATTACTCTTTCCAACCGGCAGATCAGGAAAGAGCCATCCATCGGCTTAAACGCATTGCTACGGGCTAATTTCTTTTTTGCATTTTTAGCAGGATTTTTTGATAGTATAGAAAATATTTCGCTTTTATATAATATTCGATATTGGCAGACCAGTTACTTTAGTGTCGTCTGGGCCACCTGGTTGAAGTTTATACTTATTGGATGGACAGTGCTTATCTGGCTGATCTCATTTATTAAATCTATAATAAACAGGTAAGGTGATAGCCAGGGTTTTTTAGTTTATCGGTCTTATTCACAATCCTGATTCTTCGAACATTTGTTTGCAAATTTTTTTTTGCAGGTAAGTGAATATTTTTAATCCGATCGACAAATATTTTTATCTAAATTACAGTGATGGTTATGAAAACCGATGTGGAAAAACTTGTGCAGTATTAGTCAAGAAAGAAAAAATTTTTTTGTCTGCATTTGGTTATATATTCGCCATCTGACTGAGGGATAACATTTCGACCGAACCCAAATTAATTTCTGATTAATAAGGCTGGAAATCTAACCCAAAGGTCATTGGTGTTAAATCAATGGTTTAAATCTTTATCGCCCTGCATCAAGATGGAACTTACTAACCTCAACAAGGACCGGAAACAAAGAAGAAAATCTCCCACCGATCTCAGTAGCCTATTATATGGAAAGATACCACCACAAGCAAAGGACCTTGAAGAGGCTGTGCTCGGTGCGATCATGCTTGAGAGAAATGCATTTGACGTGGTAATAGAAATTCTAAAGCCCGAATGTTTTTATGTTGATGCGCATCAACGGATATTTCGCGCCATGCAAGGCCTTGCTCAAAAGAACAAGCCCATCGATATTCTTACCGTAGCTGAAGAATTAAAAACCCGCGAAGAACTGGATATGGTAGGCGGGCCGTATTATGTTACCAAGCTCACCAATGCGGTTGTTTCGTCAGCTCATATTGAAACACACTCAAGAATTATTCTCCAAAAATTTATTCAGCGTGAGTTGATACGGGTAAGCGGAGAGATCATTGGCGACGCGTATGAGGACTCAACAGATGTTTTCGATCTTCTGGATGATGCAGAAAGCAAGTTGTTTGAAATAACAAGCAGTCACCTTCGTAAGAATTTCGACACGATCGATTCTGTGTTGGTTAAAACCATCCAGCGCATTGAAGATCTTCGGCACAAAAATGAGGATGTATCCGGCGTGCCAAGCGGTTTCGCTTCGCTTGACAGGATAAGTTATGGCTGGCAAAATACTGACCTGATCATTCTTGCTGCAAGACCTTCAGTAGGTAAAACAGCTTTTGCATTGAACCTGGCAAGAAATGCTGCATTGCATGCATCTAAACCAACACCAATTGCTTTCTTTTCCCTGGAAATGAGTGCGGGACAGCTGGTACAAAGGATTCTTGCGGCAGAAAGTGAGATCTGGCTTGAAAAAATCGCCCGCGGTAAATTGGAAGAGCATGAAATGAAACAGCTCTATGCCCGCGGTATTCAGCGCCTGGCAAAGGCCCCGATCTTCATTGATGATACGCCTGCGCTGAACATTTTTGAATTAAGGGCAAAATGCCGTCGCTTAAAAAATAAACACAATATCGGATTGGTGTTGATTGACTATCTCCAATTAATGAGTGGCACAGGTGATAACCGGAATGCTAACCGTGAGCAGGAGATCAGTAATATTTCTAGAAACCTGAAAGCTCTTGCAAAAGAATTGAATATCCCTATTATCGCACTTTCCCAGTTAAGCCGTGAGGTAGAAAAAAGAAAAGAAGGAGCGAAGATCCCGCAATTGAGCGACCTGCGTGAATCAGGTGCTATCGAACAGGATGCCGACATGGTAATGTTCCTGTATCGCCCTGAATATTATGATATCACTGCGAATGAAATGGGCGAAAGCAATAAAGGTGAAACCCACGTAAGGATCGCTAAGCACCGGAATGGTGCCCTGGATACTATAAAGCTGAAAGCACTTTTACATATTCAAAAATTTGTTGAGGATGATGGCAGCGGAATGGCAGGATTAGGATTACCTCCCGGTAGCTGGAAACCGGTGCCTGACGATGGTGGCGATGCAAAGCTATTTATACAAACAGGAAGTAAGATGAATGATCTGCCGTTTAATGAGGATGAGGAAACACCTTTCTGATTTTAGATTTTGGATTTGGGATTTTAGATTTGTTCCGCGTAGTTGCGGGACATTTTATTTATGGCACTCCCATATTTTTATATTGAAAGCGTTGATCCCTCACAGAAGGAATTCGAGTTGGATGAAGACACTTCACGTCACGTAGTGCAGGTTTTACGGATGAAGGAAGGGGAGAGGCTCAACCTGACGGATGGAAAAGGAACATTAATTGAAGCTGAAATTACGAGCGAACATAAAAAGCGTTGCACTGTAAGAATAATTGACTCACGTCTGACGTCTCACGTTTCACGAAAAATAATTATTGCCATTTCCTTACTCAAGAACGCCAGCCGCTTTGAATGGTTTTTGGAGAAAGCTACCGAGATCGGTGTTTCAGAAATTATTCCCTTGATCTGTGAACGAACCGAAAAACAAAAGTTCCGGTATGACAGGATGAAAGGAATCTGCATTAGTGCCATGTTACAATCACAGCAAACCTGGTTACCGTCGCTACATGAACCAAAACCATTTGACTATTTAACCATTGAGCAATTTGATGACACAAGAAAATTAATAGCCCATTGTGATAACGGTGAAAGAAAAACGTTATCGTCAGTCGTTACCGATGATGCCCTGAAGAACTTACGCCGGACATCACTTATTCTCATTGGTCC
>DASTIZ010000010.1:0-5331 GCA_035717045.1 Chitinophagaceae bacterium | reverse complement strand
ATAAGTGTCGTTACTTAAAATTAATCCCTACTGTCAGATTAAATATTAGCTTCTACAGCTAATATTAATATCAGACCCGCAACTACAGCGATGCCGCCACCGGCATATAGTTGCCAGCTATCGCTTCTTTCTACCTGTTTAGTAATTTCAACAGGTCCCACATCCAGCACTTTTTCTTTTTTAGTTGACCTGATTCCCTGGAATATAAACACGCCAATTCCGATAATGATAAGAATAATTCCGATAACTTTCATGAGTTCAATTTGTATTTATGTCTAAAAAACCGAGCCCGCCAGTAACAAAGGTATGTTTAAACATTACAATGATGTATTTAAAATGTTCAATGCTCAATTCTCAATATTCAACGCTCAATTTTAAATAGATGCCTTTTCAGTATTTACATTGGATATTGAAAATTGAAATTGTGCATTGATCATTCATACGAAGCCGACTGTACTATTTAAGGCGATAGGCCACCACCGATTTTCCGTTAAATGTAGGTACATACACAATCCGTTTCTGCTGATCATAACCAATATCCGCCGTATTCTTTTTTAGCTGGTGGGTCTCGAGTAATGTTTCTACACGACCATCAGCACGTGCATACCAGATATAGCCCATCCATGCAGTCAATATGAAATCCCCATTCCCGACCGGCTCAATGCCATCAATTTGCTGCAACACCTCGGCTATTTTGGAAATTTGTTTTTGTGAGTTGGCTTTTACTAATGTTTTATCCCAGCCGATGTAAAGATCATCGCCAATTGCCTTTAATCCATTAACATTGGTAACACTATCAAGGTATAATTCTGCCATATCATTCTGCAATCGCCAGATCCTGTTTCCCCTTGTATCGGAAACATAGATCACTCCCTTATCAGTCACGGTGATATCATTCAATCCTTTTGCGCTATCGATCTTTATTTTCTTTTCTATTTTACCTTTCTCCATATCGATCACAATTACTTCCGTCATATCGGCAACGTATAATCTATTCCCAACTATTCCCATTCCTTTTGGCGCGCTCAACCCCGTGATCCAGGCAGTGTCAATGATCTTTCCATCGGGAGTTAGTTTGCCAACGCCGCCTTTGCCATCCATTGTCCAACCGGCGCCATCAATTAACGAGATATATAAGATATCCTTTACCGGCAGTACAGATTCAGGAGTAGCGATCACAGAATCTGTTTCCCATATTTTTTCAAGTTTGTGCTCCTGTGCACCCAAATTGAGAGTGACAAAAACAAATACTGCAAGCAGAAGTTTCATAGAAGCAGTTTTAACAGCAAGTAACAAAGTAACGGGTTTATAACAAAACCGGCCCTGCAGGTTGCCTCGATAATCAATTATTGTATCGGTAAACCTTGAGCAGTCACCCGTCCCGATAAATTCCTTTTTAATATGTGGGGCGAGCTTGCTTTATCATAGCTCCAAATAGCATGTAACCACACTCATCACAAAGTTAGAATTTGAATTTTTTTGCCATTTAACCGTATTGAGCTTTCTTCTGCAAGTTCATTAAGCATTTTGAATAGCGTTTCATATGTTGTCCCCGAATAGGATGCCAGATCCTGGCGTGAAATATCTATATCAATAAAACCATCGGCATCCTTCCCGAATTTCTTCTGCAAAGTAAGCAGTGCCTGACCAATGCGTCCTTTTGTGTTCATGTGTGCAAGGTTTCTCATTCTTTTCTCTGACTCTTTAAGTTCAGACGCAAAAAACATCATCAGTTCGAAAAGATAGCCTGGATTAACTTTCAAAGTGGCTGTATAGAAATCAAGATCTACAAAGCAAATATCTGCTGGGGATAAAGTGGTAGCTGAAACAGGGTAAATGGTATCATCACCTAATCCCCTATGACCAACGATTGCTCCTTGTTTTGCAAAACGCAGGATCAGTTCTTTTTCATCGCCCCATTGTTTATGCACCTTTACGAAACCCGAATAGATGAAATACATCCCCTTAACAGTATCGCCCTCCTTAAATACCACGTCATTTTTGTAGAAATGAAGCATTTTACGGTTTGAATCAATGGCTTTCAGCCATTCCGGCTGACAGCCACGACACATCGAACAAGTCCGCAAATCACATTTTTTATTGATCCGATTCATATAAGTAAATAACAGCGAATTTCAGAAACTTAACACATTATCAAAAAAAATATTTATTTAGTCGAGCATTTTTATGAAAAAATGGCCTAAATTTATCGTCTGGGATATATTTACTTTGATATTTTTAAGAATATTGATTGGATTTTATTACATATAATATATCTTAATGCGATTGTTTGCCGCTTTTGATCACTTAATCCAGCGGCAATGAAACTAGTAATCATCGGGAACGGGATGGTCGGACACAAGTTCTGTGAAAGACTGATTGCAAAATCCCACTCCATACATTTCGACATTGTAGTTTTTGGAGAAGAGACTCGACCAGCCTACGATCGGGTCCATCTAAGTGAATTCTTTTCCGGCAAATCCGCCGAAGAGTTGACGATCGCTCCCGCCAGTTGGTATGCTGATAATAATATTACCCTCCATCTGGGCGATCCTGTGCAGCATATCGATCGATTCAATAAGAAAATAAGATCCTTTCATGGTATAGAAACCCGTTATGATGTTCTCATTCTTGCTACCGGTTCTTCCGCCTTTGTTCCATCCATTCCCGGTGTGGAAAAAGAAGGCGTTTTCATCTATCGTACGATTGAAGATCTGGAAATGATGTCTGCTTTTGCAAAACATGCAGAAACAGGTGCAGTTATCGGTGGAGGTTTGTTAGGTCTTGAAGCGGCTAAAGCCATGATCGATCTTGGCCTTACACATACTCATGTCATAGAATTTGCTCCAAGATTAATGCCGCGCCAAATTGATGATGTCGGTTCAAATATCTTACAGAACAAACTGCAATCCCTTGGTTTAACGATCCATACAAATAAAAATACAACTGCTATTATTGGGGAAGACTGCATAAACGCGATGCAATTTTCAGATGACACAAAGATCGATGTCGATATGCTCGTGATCTCAGCTGGTATTAAACCGAGAGATGAATTGGCAAGGGAATGTGGTCTTGAAATTGGGGCGAGGGGAGGCATTGTGGTGAATGAAAAACTGCAAACATCGGATCCGTCCATTTATGCAATCGGTGAATGTGCATTATACAATGGAGTGATCTATGGCCTGGTGGCACCGGGTTATGAAATGGCGGACGTTGTCGTTACAAATTTGACAAATGGTGACAGGTCTTTCGTTGGTTATGACATGAGCACCAAACTGAAGCTCATTGGTGTCGATGTTGCCAGTTTTGGCGATCCCTTTATCAAAGGCGACGAAATAAGAACGATAACAATAGAAGACAATAATAAAGGTATTTATAAACGGATCAATATTACCAATGATGGCAAACACTTACTCGGCGGTATATTGGTGGGAGACGCCGGGCAATACAACATGCTATTGCAAACCTGTAAGAATAAACTTGTGCTTCCACCAAATCCCGAAGATGTCATTCTGGGAACCAGAGGAAACGACAGCGATAATGGAGTAACGGGATTACCGGATGAAGCGTTGATCTGCAGTTGTGAAAGTATAAGTAAAGGATCTATTTGCGCGGCAGTCAACGATGGGGGGTGTGAAAGTGTAGAATCGATTAAGAGATGCACAAAGGCAGGAACAGGTTGTGGAGGTTGTGTACCGATGTTAAAAGACCTGATGCTTCATAGTATGAAGTCGCAGGGAAAACATGTTCGTACTGTTTTATGCGAACATTTTGATCATAGCCGGCAAGAGTTGTACGACCTTGTGAAAATTCATCAGCTCAAAACGTATGATGATGTGTTGAATGAACTGGGAAAGGGTCATGGATGTGAAGTTTGTAAGCCTGCAATTGCATCTATTCTTGCAAGTTTATGGAACGAGATGCCATTGAAAAAAGGAAATGCCACTGCACAGGATAGCAATGATCGTTTTCTCGCCAACATTCAAAAAGGTGGAACTTACTCAGTAGTGCCAAGAATACCCGGCGGTGAAATAACTCCTGAAAAATTGATTGTCATAGGCACAATTGCAAAAAAATATAATCTCTATACCAAGATCACGGGCGGTCAACGAATAGATATGTTCGGGGCACATGTAAATGATCTGCCTGATATCTGGGAAGAATTGATTGAAGCTGGATTTGAAAGCGGACATGCTTACGGTAAAGCATTGCGTACCGTAAAAAGTTGTGTTGGCAGTACCTGGTGCCGGTTTGGTCTGCATGATAGTGTAAGTTTTGCCATTCGAATTGAAGAACGTTATCGTGGATTAAGAGCTCCGCATAAGATCAAATCTGCAGTAAGCGGTTGTATCCGTGAATGTGCGGAAGCACAAAGCAAAGATTTTGGAATTATTGCTACGGAAAAAGGATGGAACCTCTATGTATGTGGTAATGGCGGCAGTAAACCTCAGCATGCTTTGCTGCTTGCCACCGACCTTACTGATGAAACCTGTATAAAGTATATTGATCGGTTTCTTATGTTTTATATAAAAACGGCTGATCCTTTGACAAGGACTGCAACATGGCTAAACAACATGGAAGGCGGTATCGACTATCTGCGCAATGTGGTAATAAATGACAGTCTTGGTATGAATGAACAATGGGAGAAAGAAATAGAACAACATGTAAAGACATACCAGTGCGAATGGAGAGTTGCTATTGAATCACCCGAGATCAGGAAGCGCTTTAATCACTTTGTGAATGCACCGGGAGAAAAGGATCCTACGGTTCAGTTCGAAATGATGAGGGAACAGAAGAAAGCAAAGGAATGGAAATGATCCTCCCTTCCACCAACGGGAACTTATGTTGAAGATGACGGTTGACATTAAAAATGATTTGCCATAGATTTTTTATCCAATACCCTGGAAACACATTCCTCGATTGGTTGTCACTTTCACTATTGCCGTTTGAAATTTTTACGATTGCTTGCCTTATAAAAAGCAATAGATAAATTATTGTCAATATGATCACAGAAACCGCAGCAATTCGCTGGATATATGCATGTACAGCAGATGATGTACCTGAGAATGGTGGAGTATGTGTAAAGTACAACGATGAACAGATTGCCCTCTTTCATTTCACACGAATTGGAGAATGGTACGCTACGCAAAATGAATGCCCGCATCGGAAACAAATGGCTTTAAGCCGGGGTATGATTGGTACGGTGGGCCATGAACCAAAAGTGGCTTGTCCATTCCATAAAAAAACATTCTCATTAAGAACAGGGAAATGTTTGAGTGGTGATGAATGTGGTGTTAAAACGTACCCGGTAAAGGTGGAGAGTGGGAAGGT
>DASTIZ010000009.1:0-8922 GCA_035717045.1 Chitinophagaceae bacterium | reverse complement strand
TGATGATTTTAAGCCGACCCTGGCTATTGTCTTTATTTCAATTAAACAAGACAGAAATGCGGTTTGTAAGATCCTTTCTGATCAGGGGATTGATGTGGCAGGTGCCACTTCTTGCGGTGAATTTATTAATGGGCACCAGGACCAGGGTTCAATCGTTATCTTGTTATTAGATCTGCGCCGGGATGCTTATACAATTTTATTTGAAGATGTCGCCAAAAAGGACCTGGCCGGGGTCGCAAAGAAATTGGCTCATGATGCTTTGCAGAAATTCAGTCGCCCGGCGTTTATACTTTTAAGCACCGGAATGTCAAGAGATGGAATTGTTTTTAATGGGGAACAATTAATAAAAAATCTCGGGAAAGAATTTGGAGAGAAGATTAATATTTACGGCGGTATGGCCGGAGATGATTACAGTTTTACCGGCTCTTATGTTTTCACCAACCACAGTTACACGGACACCGGGGCAGTTGCGCTGGTGCTGGATGAAGAAAAACTGAGTTTGCTTGGCAATGCCATTTCCGGCTGGCAGGCGGTAGGAACCGTAAAAACAGTTACAAAAAGTGATGATGATTGGGTTTATACAATTGACGGGCAGCCCGCACCGGAAATGTACCTGAAGTACCTGGGTAAACAGTCAAGAACTGAGGAGGAGCTGAAAACACTTTA
Organism: Chitinophagaceae bacterium; assembly: GCA_035717045.1. Lineage (GTDB taxonomy): Bacteria > Bacteroidota > Bacteroidia > Chitinophagales > Chitinophagaceae > VBAS01. The sequence goes on along the minus strand of DASTIZ010000009.1, from coordinate 8,256 downwards.
TGAAGATATCGGGTTATTTTATCCTTTCCAGGTGATCGATAGCGCAGACCCGGTTATGCGAACACCAATGATGATTGACAAAGAAAAGAACGCAATAAAGTTTGATTTCCCTATTCCTGAAGGAACAAAGGTCCAGTTCTCCATGCCCCCTGATTTTGATATTGTTGAAAATGTTTTGGCTGATGCAGACCAATTGAAAAATTCCAACCGGTTTGATGCGGAAGCCTTGTTGATATTTTCCTGTGCCGGCCGGTTGAATGCATTAGGACCATTGACCAATTCTGAAAATGACGGTTTGCATGAGATCTGGAAAGCTCCAATGGCCGGGTTTTTCACTTATGGCGAATTTGGAAAAGGTAAAAAAGAAAGACCAGAATTTCATTCCACAACCTGTTGCTGGGTAGCATTAAAAGAAAAATAAAAACGAACCACATGATCAAAGGAACAGTACTGTATGGCCATCCCAAAGATGCCGATGCATTTGAAAAATATTATTCTGAAACTCATTTACCTTTGGTTGGAAAAACGAAAGGCATATTTCGATCGGAATACACCCGGTTCTCACCCAATCCTGATGGATCTGAAGCGTCTTACTACCGTATGGCAGAACTTTATTTTGAAGGCCTTGCTGAAATGCAGCAGGCACTAAATTCTCCGGAAGGAAAAGCAATGGCTGCCGATTTAGCCAATTTTTCCACGGATGGAGTAACCACCCTTTTTGGAGCTGTTGAATAATTAAAACATGAAAGCAAAAACATTTATTGCCAATTCAACTACCAAAATTGAATTAGCTATAAGACAATTAAAATAATTAAACAAATGAAAGCTAAATCAATCAAGGGGAAATCACCGGAAGAAGTCAGGTTAGCCCTCGACCAGAGCAGGGACGATGGCTTTACGCCTACCCTTGCCATTGTTTTTTTATCAGTAAGCCAGGACAGGGATGCGGTTGTTAAAATACTCAATGAAGCCGGAATCAGGATTTTTGGAGCCACTACCAATGGAGAGTTCACGGATGAAAATCCTGAAAAGCTTTCTGTTGCGATTCTCCTGATGGACATGAAGCCGGATCACTTTTCAATACTGCATGCTGAATATCCAAAACGAAATTACCGGGAAGTTGCCGGGGCAATCGCGAAAAAAGCAAAGCAACTTTTTAAGAACCCGGCCTTCCTGATCTCCGGTACACACCTGGAAACAGATGCCGAACAATTATTATTCGGTTTTGAAGATGAAATAGGCAAAGACGTAAATGTTTTCGGAGGCATGGCTGGTGATGATTATGCTTTCAGGGAGCAATTTGTATTTACTAATAACTACGAAAGCAGCCTTGGCATGATTGCATTGGTGTTGGATGAAGACGAAATAAAGATAAGGGGCAGAGCCATCTGCGGATGGAAAGCAGTAGGTACCGAGAAAACAGTTACCAGGAGCGAAGGAAACCATGTTTATACTGTAGACAATGTTCCGGTGCTTGACCTGACCACAAAATACGGTGGACTGGAAAATGTTTCACCTGAAAATGAAAACTTATTATTGGAGGTTGCCGCTAACTTGCCTTTACAATTACAAAGAGAAGTTGGAGATCCGGTCATGCGGCCGGGTCTCGTTGTAGACTGGAGTGATCGTTCATTCTATTGCAGTGGTTCTGTACCACAGGGATCTAAGGTAAGATTTTCACTTCCACCTGATTGGGACGTAATGGAAAAGGTGATCAAAGGATCAGAAGATTTGAAAACAACCGCTATGCCGGGGGCTGATGCACTTGTCGTGTTCAGCTGCGCCGGGAGGATCATGTCTTTGGGTCCTTTGATGAACCAGGAAATTGAAGGTGTAAAAAAGGTGTGGAATGTCCCGATGGTTGGCATGTTTAGCAATGCAGAATTGGCGCGGGCCACAGGTGGCAACCTGGAAATGCATAACCTGACCACCTGCGTGGTGGCGCTTAAGGAAAAATAGATGAACCAGGGCCTGCAAAACATATTAAGTTTTATTGAGCAAAACGAAGCCTTGACCGCCGCGCAAAAACAATCAATTGCAAATTGGATAAAGGAGGTTGATAAGGTTATCACGATTACCGAATTCAAACTGGATCGAACAGAAAAAGTAAAGAAAACTACGGCGATTTTATTAGAAGAAACGATCCAGGAGCTTGAGCTGAAAAGAAAGGCTGTTGAAGAGTCAAATGATGCTTTACAGAAATCGCTGGAAGAATTGAAAGCTGCCCAACAACAATTGATCCAATCCGAAAAAATGGCATCGCTGGGTGAATTGACAGCAGGCATAGCTCACGAGATCCAAAATCCCTTGAATTTTGTGAATAATTTTTCAGAAGTATGTAGCGAGCTTATTGATGAAATGGCAGAAGAGATAAAAAAAGGAAACACCGTGGATGCACAGGCCATTGCTACCGAGATCAAGATGAGCCTGGAAAAAATAAATTTTCATGGTAAAAGAGCGGATGGAATTGTGAAGAGCATGCTGCAGCACAGCCGGACAAGCACAGGCAAGAAAGAACCAACCGATATCAACGCATTGGTTGATGAGTATTTAAGACTGGCATATCATGGCATGCGTGCAAAGGACAAATCATTCAATGCCGCCATGAAAACTGATTTTGACGAAAGCATTGGTCTCGTAAAAGTTATTTCCCAGGATATAGGCCGGGCTGTTCTTAATTTAATTACCAATGCATTTTATGCAGTTAATGAAAAAAAGAAATTGCAACCGGATAAATATGAGCCTACCGTTACGGTGAGTACAAGAAAGATCGGTGACAAGGTGGAGATCGTAGTAAAAGATAACGGTACCGGTATTCCGAAAAAGGCCCTGGACAAGATCTTTCAGCCGTTCTTTACGACCAAACCAACAGGCCAGGGAACGGGATTGGGATTATCGTTGAGTTATGACATTGTCACCAACAGTCACGGCGGGGAATTAAAAGTGGAAACAAGGGATGGGGAATACACATGTTTCAGCATTATTTTACCAGTATAAATCATATATTCATCGAATGAAAATTCTAGTAGTCGACGACGAAAAAGATGTCCAGGTTCTCTTCGAACAAAGATTCAGAAAAGAGATCAGGAACAAAGAAATGGAATTTGCATTTGCTTATTCAGGCGAAGAAGCATTGCAATATTTAAATGAGCTACATGAGGCCGTACTGATACTTTCAGACATTAACATGCCTGGCATGAGCGGTCTTGAATTGCTTCGGCACATAAAAGAGAAACATCACGAGCCACCACCTGTAGTGATGATGATCACTGCCTATGGTGATGCAGATAATTATAATATTGCTATGAAATTGGGTGCCGATGCCTTTCTCACTAAGCCGCTTGAGTTCAGTTTGCTAAAGGAAAAATTAAAAGCTATCCAGTAATGGCGAAAATATTAGTAGTAGATGATGAAATGGACCTGGAAGTACTGATCAAACAAAAGTTCAGGCAGAAGATCCGCGAGCACAAATACGAATTTGTTTTTGCCGGCAATGGAAAGCAGGCCCTGGAGCAATTGGAAACCAACAGTGACATTGATATTGTGCTCAGCGACATCAATATGCCTGAAATGGATGGCTTAACTCTTCTTTCAAGGATCAAGGAGCAGCATAGTTTGCTAAAAGCGGTCATCGTTTCTGCCTATGGCGACATGGAGAATATCCGCACGGCCATGAACCGGGGCGCTTTCGATTTTGTTACCAAACCGGTAAATTTTGAAGATCTCGAATTAACGATGGAAAAGACCCTCAGCCATGTTCAGCAAATGAGGGAAACGATGAAAGCGATTAAGGAAAACAATATACTAAAGATGTATGTAGACGAAACTGTTCTGAATTTTATGGGCGGTCGTGAGTTCGAGCATTCCTTAACGGCAAACGAAACCATTGAAGCCACAGTTGCTTTTGTTGACATCTGCAGTTTTACTACGATAAGTGAAAATGAACCTCCGGATATTGTTGTTAAGCTGCTCAATAATTATTTTGATGTAATGGTCAAAGAGATCATCGCACAAAATGGATATATTGATAAGTTCATGGGTGACGCGGTAATGGCAGTCTTCCGTGGAGATTATCATTTGGATCGCGCCATTGATGCCAGTCTTGCAGTAAGAAAAAGAGTGAATGAATTGCCAAATGAGTCCGGCAATATTTTCTTCAGGCCAAAAGTTGCCATTGGCATAAACAGCGGAGAAATGATCTCCGGCAATATTGGCTCCGCTAATCTAAAACGGCTTGACTATACAGTGATCGGTGATGCGGTTAATGTTGCCCAACGATTGCAAACAATAGCGAAAGAAGACCAGATCATCATTACCGAAAATTCTTACGAAAAGGTAAAAGAATCATTTAACTGCAAAAAGGTCGGCGAGGTTAGTTTGAAGAATAAATCCAGGCCGGTTACGATCTATGAAGTATTGGACTAATCCCCGGTAAATAATGATTGGCATAATTGCTCAATTCGCTCTTTCCTGGTTAATCATCTGGCTTGTCGAAAAGAAAGGGCTTGGCGTCTTAGGATTTTTTCCAACAAATAAACGTCTTACTGATTTGGCGATCTTCCTGGTAGTTACTGCTGCCTGCTCCGCTTCCCATTTCATAATGCGGATGTTGTTTGCTGAACAACGATGGATTTTGAATCCGGATCTTTCATTCAAATTAATCCTTGAAGGTGTTTGGTGGAATATAAAATCGGTCTTGTTTGAAGAATTGATCTTTCGGGGAGTATTTCTTTATATACTAATTAAAAGAACAGGCATGTGGTGGGGCATCATCATTTCGTCAGTTGCTTTTGGTATCTACCACTGGTTTTCACAAGAAATATTTGGTGATCCTATGCCCATGCTTATTACTTTTTTAATAACAGGTTTGATGGGTGTGGTATATGCCTACGGATATGCAAAAACATTTTCTCTTTATGTTCCGATTGCTATTCATTTAGGGTGGAACCTGACCCGGAGTGTGATTTTCTCCGAAACCGTGATCGGCGACCAATTGTTAATCCAGGTAAAACCGGCGGCGCAGGTGCAGGTTTCGTACTTTACTTATTTTGTCGTTGTGTACCTTCCCATGCTTAGCGCAATGATGATTAATTTTTTCTTATTAAAAAAGAAAATGCCCGTTGAGTTTCCGGGTACACCACAGGCTGGCTGAGATCTCTTTACCTCCTGATAATAATATTTCCCCTTCCCGGACCGCCGGCATTGGCACTCATCTTATTCAGGCTATAAGTGAAACCAAGAAGGAAGAAACGCCTAAGCACGCGGTTATACTGATCCTCGATATAGTTTGAATTTGTATTCCGAACAATGGCCTGGTTTTCATTCAGAAGATCAAAAACGCTAAGTTTCAGTTCGCCGCGATTATACTTTAAGAACAACTTGCTGATAGAGGCATTCCATAAAGGAACCTTTACATTAAAACCTGCAGATCGTTGGCTGGTGATAGTATATCTGAAATCAGTTGACAGGTAATAATTCTTTCGTAACTGCCAGCCGGCATCGATAGTATATTCCTGGGTAAAATAACTGTTATTGAAAGATGACTGTAATGAATATTTAGCTTTGTTATAAGTAAACCCGGCTCCTGCGGTGAGATCAAACTTATCTTTAAAGCTTTTTGTGACCTCCAGATTTGGATCAATGCTGATATTATAAATATTATTTCTCACCGTATTTATGAATTGAATTGTTTTGCTATAACCAAACCCAGTGTTGAAATTCATAGTCCCTTTTAAGAACCGCAAGGGCCAGCCGACGCTGATATCATTACTCAGGTTATAAACCCCATCAACATTGACCGGCCTGGTAGTTTTTCTTCCAAACGAATCGATCACATCATAGTTAACGATCCTGTTATTAGTAAAAGAATAGCTGCTGAACCAGAAAAAACTCTTATTCCGGAATGGATTCATCCCTGTGTAGCTAACATTCACACGGTGGGTGTATTCCTGTTTCAGGTCGGGATTACCCAACCTGATATTCAGCGGGTTGCTGATGTCCGGTACAGGCTGTAATTGCGAAACCGAGGGTTGATTCGTTGATGCCCTGTAGTCCAGCTGAAGATTTTTAAATCTTGTAAAGTTGTATTGGAATCGTGCATTGGGTAGCAGGTTGTAAAAAGATTTTGTAATAACAGAATCCTTTATCCCGCTTTTGATCGTTCCCTCGAGTTCGGCATTCTGCCATGCTATCCCGAATGAATAATTGTATTTTTTCTTTTGTGTACGCACACGAATGCCTGCTGTTATTGTACCATACACATTTTCATAATTATTTGTCAGTTGCGAATTGATCATATCATGTTTACCCGAAGTCCGGTTATAGTCATAGGTGATCTTATCGGAAACGGAATGGCTTTCATTTTTTGACACACTCAACTCCAGTAATGATCTTTTGAATAAGGGTTCTGTGTAAACAGCTCTTGTATTATAACTATTAAGTTCGGCTTCTGTTGTACTGTGTTGATTAATGGAGTCAGTTCGCACCAGGTTGCCTGCCCGATAAAACTGGTTTACCGATTCAAGCTCGCCATTCCCATCACTTTCATTCAATGTGCTGCCCAGGCTAATTGAGAATGTTCTTCCCTTTCTTTTGAATTTCTTTCTGAATAATAATGTGCCGCTGAAATTATAACCATTGCTTGCAGAAAAATTATCGCTGAATCCTTTATTGCTGCGGAGTAATTCTTCCGACAAGGTTTCGTATTCGCTGAACGAATGATTTTTCCTGTTTTGCCAGCTGAGACTGGGGGTGAATTTTAGAGAATGCAACGAGTCTATCAAATAATCATAGGTAAGATTAAAGCGATGCGAATAACTAAGGTTGTTTGTACGTGAATTTTGAGTATAGAAATAGGTGGAATCCGGTAAAATATATTGTCGGCGGATTTTCTGATCAGTGACAGGGTTATACCGGTTGAAAAAATAATTGCTTTGTACTTCCATTTTGGTACCGATAATATTGTTATAGTTAGCGCCACCGGCCCATGACGTATTTATTGCGTTATTATTTCCTGCGCCCATGGCGCCCGCCAATGCATCACTGGAAGTCATACTTATATTAATATTTCCGCCGCTGCTTGCGGCACCCAGTTGGCTCATTCCACCAGAAAAGCTAAGCATGTCCATAAAGGAAAAGCCTTCAGCGTTAGTATTATTACCCATACCGATCACTGACATCTGCCTGGCACCTTTAAATGAGTTCACATTAAATCTTCCCTGGTACCGGCCTTCCGTGCCACCTCCTGCACTTACCTTTCCAAATAATCCTTTCTTTTTATCCTTCTTTAATTTAAGGTTGATCGTTTTTTCACTTTGGCCATCATCAAAGCCCGTCAATTGGGCCATATCACTTTGCCGGTCGTACACCTGCACTTTATCAACTGCGTCTGCCGGTAAATTTTTTGTCGCGATTTTAGGATCATTCCCAAAAAACTCCTTACCATCTACCAGTACTTTTTTCACTTCTTGTCCCTGTGCTTTGACAGTTCCATCTTTTTCTACTTGCAAGCCCGGCATTTTTTTGAGGAGGTCCTCTACGACTGCATTGGGTTTGGTCTTAAATGAGCCGGCATTGTATTGAACGGTGTCGCCAATTAAGGTAACAGGCGGAGCTTCGGCCTGGACCACTACTTCTTCCAGCACTTTATTTTTATCGCTTAATTCGATGTCTGCAAAATCAAGGTCTTTTTTAGCCTCGCTGATCTCAAAATATTTATTTACGTTATGGTAATTTACATGAGTAACCAGCAAACGGTAATCACCAAATGGAACATTGGTTAGCAGAAACTCACCCCTGCTGTTTGTCATGGTAAAAGTAACCAATGAGGAGTCCTTGCGTTGTAACACTGTGATTGTAGCGGCCGAAACGGGTTGATTGGCGATCGTGTCAAATACAATTCCTTTGACGTTTCCACTTCTTTGAGCAAGAGAAACGATACAAATAACGAAACTAATAACGCTCAATAAAATTTTCTTCATAGCTCTGTTGGCTTTTTGCGGTACGAAAATATTCTTACTGGTTTATTAAGCCGGTTAAGCAGGGTTGAATTTAGGTTAATGAAGGTTAACGGTTGAAATTCCCGCATTCAATCCAAATCCCAATCTCTCACTCGGGTCTTATTGACCCGGATGGCTTATGTTCTGTCCGTTAAGAGCTCATTCATTCCACGAAAATCTTTTCAAAGAGCGTGATGGACAGTTAATATTTCTGATTTTATTGATGACCAACATCCCGGGTCACGGGAAAAAGATCTTT
>DASTIZ010000008.1:0-5034 GCA_035717045.1 Chitinophagaceae bacterium | reverse complement strand
GTCTGAGGTCTGAAGTCTGAGGTCGGAAGCCGGAAGTCTGAGGGCTAAAGTCTGTAACTTTCAAGTTGGCTACGGGTCAAAACTGTTTTGACTTCTGTAACTGTTTTAAATCTGCCGCTATCACATCTTTTGGCAACCATTTATTACCGATCATAACTCCAGCGATCTTTTTGGTGTTTTCTATATTGGCTAAGGGATTGGCTTCGAGCAGTACCAGGTCAGAAACATAGCCGGGTTTGATCATTCCCATATCATCCCGATTGAAGTATCTTGCCGGGTTTACCGTGCCTGTCCGCAAAGCCTGGTAAGGACTAAGTCCCGCATCAACCATATATTTTAATTCATGATGAACTGAAAAGCCAGGAACATCAAACACCTGTGGCGCATCGCTGCCCAGTAATAATCCAACACCGTTTTTCTGGCATTCATAAATCAACTTTCTTCTTAGCACTACGAATTTTCTTACATCTTCGGCATTATATCTCGGGTTGGCCATAATACCTTTCTTATTATTCACCCAGTTCTTCAATTCGTCTTCCTTCATGTAGATCATTTCAGGTTCCGCGGCTAATGCTTCAGGTGTTTTGTCCGGGGAAAACCAGCGTTCTGCCAGACATTGAGTCGGTACCACCCAGATATTTTTTTCCTTTAACGCTTTCATTAAAGAAGGGATCTTGTTTTCATCAGCATTTTTTGCAATAAACATGGCAAACGCACCCACGTCCTCCTGTTTCATAGTTTCAATACCCGGGACAAGACTTTCAATGAACCCATCAAGGTGATCGATGGATGCATAACCGGCTTCGATTGCGCGCCATACACCCACGTCAAATGATACATGGCCGGCAAAAGGAATCCCTGCTTCCTTCGCGGTTTTAGCAATCGCTGCAAAATTTTCTTTTGTTAAACCCGGGTGCAGTTTAAGGAAATCATAACCTGCTTTCTTTTGATCATTCACCATCTGTGCTCCCGTCTCGGGCGTTTTTACGCTGGTGCCATTAAAGGAGGGGCCTGATGTATAAAAATGCGGACCGATGATCTCGCCACTTACCAGCCTGTTTCGCAATTCGAGATGACGGGGATGACCAAGCATACCACGAATTGTCGTAACTCCATTGTTTAAAAACAAACTCAATACTTCTTCCATTGGTTTTATATCGTCAATGGGAGGCACATGGGCATGCATTTCGGCAAGTCCAGGGATCAGGAATTTCCCTTTTGCTTCAATGATACGTGCATCCTTACCGTATTTTACTTTGCCTGTAGTTCCTATGGTTTTTATTTTTCCATCCTGTATCACCACATCCTGTTCATCCATTACTTTTTCTTCATCCATTGGAATTACATTCACGGCACGGAATACGGTCTCTACGGATGGAGTTTGCGCCGTACATGAAAACATTCCGACCAATAAGGGCAGTACAAAAAGCTTTTTCATCCTGATATTTTTTAGAGTTCTCTAATCCAAATATTACGATAGCTGGTGAGATGGCTATGATCCTGTAATACGATGGGCTCTTTTGCATCATGCTTTTCATAGGTAGGCGAGCCGATATATACCGTGTTGCCCCAAAGGGAGGTGTTATTCTGGATTAACACTCCGTTTTGTAAAACCGTCATCCGGGCAGGCGAGATCACGGTTCCGTTTTCACTGAAACGTGGAGCCGTAAAAATAATATCATATGTCTGCCATTCACCGGGAGCTTTGCACGCGTTGACAAGCGGCGGGGTTTGTTTATAGATACTTCCCGCCTGTCCGTTCACATAAGTTTTATTGATTCCATTGTAATTGTCCAGCACCTGCAATTCATAACGGCCCATGAGGAAAATGCCGCTGTTGCCCCGATCCTGGTTTTCTCCTTTTACATTTTTATCGATGCGCCATTCAAGATGCAACTGGCAATCACCAAATTTTTGTTTGGAAATAATATCACCTGTGCCCGGCTTTACGGTCATGGCACCATCCGCAATGGACCACTTAAGGTCTCCACCTCTCTTTTGTTGCCAGGCTGAGCCCGACGTTCCATCAAAAAGTATTATCGCGTCAGAAGGGGCTTCACTATTTATTTTGCCCGCAGTAACGATTTTTGGCTCCGGTGTCCATACTTCGGTTGTCTTCGGATCTTTTTGGGCGAAGAGCTGGTTTGATAGAATAGTTATGGTACAGATGGTGACAAGGCGTGTTACATGCATAAAATGAAATTTAGAATGGGAAGATAAAGATTTTAAAGGTACAGGCAATCTGCGGGGAACACGCATTAACGTCTTCCTGAGTGGTGAATTGTCAATGGTGAATATTGAGGCCGAAATTAGCGAGCAATACCTATTGATTGACCATTGACAGCATTAAGTGCCCATTTCATAAAGTGATTTGAATTTTTCGTATGTAAGTTCCCAATGTTTTACCTTTTGCTCATAATTGATCCAGCCGGGTACGGTGATATATTCCCTGATAAATTCAAAGCCAAGTTTTTCCATTGTTCTGTTCGGGGCAGGGTTAAGCGCATAGGGTTCACAGCAAAGTTTCTTCAACTGCATGTTCCTGAAAAAATAGGGAAGGGTCATATTCATAAATTGCAGACCCATCCCTTTTGTCCTGTTGTGTTTTTTCCAGATATGGAGGTGCATATAGGCCTCTTCACCGAAAATGATCCTGTTAATATTGGAGTGACCAATGGGCTCATTTTCTAACAGCCATATAATACAATACGACTGTTTTTCCCTATAGGATTGCCTGATCTGCTGTTCCAGCATTTGTTCCCATTTTTCTCTTACCGGGATTTTTGAAAGGTCAACTCCCATATTTACCAAAAATTCCGGATCAGATTGGAACCAGTAATCACTTAAAGGTTGAATATCGTGATGTTGAATTTCCCGAACCGAGAGAAGGGGAGAATGCATGGCTACTTTACTTTTTCAAAATATTGGCCGACGTCTTGAGTTACAAAAAACAAGCTCCCAATGAAAATACTTTCATCGGATAAATTCAACGTTTTCCGGGGCTTCGTTATACCCTCGTTGTCCTTGGGCCAAGAAATCCGGCAAGAAAAATAATGGCGCCCAGGCCTATATGCAAATAATTATCGGCCTTGTTTACATGCAAAAAGCCTAACAATTTTTTTGTTTCTTCAGCACCCATGGTGGCGGCTCCATAAATGCCTAAGCCTAAATAAACGATCCCAAAGATCTTTAAGAAAGCGCCGGCAGATGCCGGTGAAGCCATCGCTACCAATAAAAATAAAGCCCCGCTTACAAGATGCACGATGTTGTGAGTTTGATCTGTGTGAAAGATCACATCTTGGGCAGATCCGACGATTGGATTGGATACAAAGCCGAGAATACCAATGGCAATAAATGCCAGGCCGATAATGATGGCAGCAGTTTTAGTGTTCATGATCGTAGGTTTTGGTGAAGCGCAATTAAGTTACAACTATTATTGGCTACCTGGCATTTTTTTACGAAAAAGTAGCTATGGAGCACGTTTGTAGAAACTCTTCCACGCATGAGCAGCGTTAAAAATATGAATGCTTGCAGATTAGATTTTGGCCTGATATTATGAGTAAATGGCTGCATTCGTAAACTAAATTTTATTAAAAATGAAAACAATTTTTGTAGCCATTGCGGGGCTGGTAGGAGTTTGTCTTTGGTCAGGTTGCAAACCCCAGGACAGGTATTTAGATCTGGGTACAGGTGAGACCGTGGATCTTGAAAAAGATCCGAACACAGGTTTAATGGTACGAACCGATACCAAAAAACCAGTGGAGATCTACGTGGATACCAGGACCAACGATACTATTTACGGTCCTACCGGCAAGGTGATCAACGGTGATGTGGTAAAAACCGGTGATGGGAAATATAAGTATGAGGATGGTGAATATAAGATCAAAGGTGATGAAGCTGATTACAAGAAGAAAGTCGAAAAGGATGGTGATATTAAGGTAAAGGATGGCGATACAAAAACCAAGATCGACGGTGAAACCGGTGAAAGGAAAGTAAAAAGTGATAGTTAATGCAGATGGATAATAGAGTGGCTGCTATGGGGGCAGCCATTCTTTTTTAACTGCTCGCTTCCAGTTTGAACCTAACCAAAAGTTTATAGATCAGGAACCCGGAAATCGCAATTGATATGACCAGTAGAGTCTGAAACGATTTCCCCGGCACAAATGAGTGTCACCACATAGTATCATAGGCACATAGGGGACCCATAGTTGGGGTTTCTATGTGGGCTTATGTTACTATGTGCACTGCATCTTGTCCAACATTCGGACACATTTCATACATTTGGTTACAACTAAAAGCATTTTATGAAATATTTTTTGATCTTATTATTCCTCGCAGGCAGTTTGACCACAGTTGCTCAGACAAATATTGATGGTAACTGGAAAGGTACCAGGGAAACACCCAATGGTACTTTTGAACTCAATTACACATTCAAAGCCGACGGCAAAACGCTTACCGGCATGTTGAAAGGCCAGTTTGGTGAAATTCAACTGGAGAATGGCAAAATTGATGGTAATAAGATCTCTTATTCGATCACCTTCAACGGCACGACGGTAGAAAGTACGGGTGAGATCCTTAATGAGGATGAGATCCTGATCAAAAATCAATTTGGGGAAATGAAGTTGACAAGGGTGAAATCCTAGTTTAATTTTTATTTCATTTTATGGGATCCCTTGCGTTTGGACACATGGCCGCAGGTTGCTTTATTCATCGATGTTAGCAGGAAGGTATTCGGTCAACGGTTATTGAGTCCATATCCATTCTGATCTTGTCGCACCAGCCTGTTTAAAAGTGCGGTTTTGGCCTTTTACAAACGCGTACTGATTCAGCGGAGACTCGTCGCGAAAGTGCTCAACAATCTTAATATTATGCATTTCACATTGTTGGTACCATACTCTGCATCGAAATGTTATCATAAATTCAACACATCCTTCATCCCATAAACACCTTTTTTCCCTTTCAGAAACTCAGCAGCCAATACTGCGCCTAAGGCGAAACCCTTACGGGTATGTGCCGTGTGTATAATCTCGATAT
>DASTIZ010000007.1:0-3152 GCA_035717045.1 Chitinophagaceae bacterium | reverse complement strand
GGCAAGTTAAGAGTGAAGGGGACGCAGTTGGTAAATGAAAAAGGCGTATCTATTGCATTGCATGGTATGAGTTTTGGCTGGAGTTGCTTTCATCCACGGTTCTATACGGCCGGTGCAGTTCATGAGCTGGTGAAGGAATGGAACTCAACCGTCATCCGGGCATCGTTGGGGGTGGAACCGCCAAGAGGATATAAACAGGATTCTGCGACCCAAATGCGATTGATCAAAACTGTGGTGGATGCAGCAATAAAAGAAGATGTATATATTATTGTCGACTGGCACAGTCATAATATAAACCTTGAAGAGTCTAAAACATTTTTCAGGAATATCGCCACAGAATATCATCAATATCCCCATATCATCTATGAAATTTTCAATGAACCCGATCATGAAACCTGGCCCGAGGTTAAAAAGTATTCTGAGGAAGTGATAAAGGTTATTCGTGCTGTTGATAAGGATAATATAATACTGGTTGGTTCCCCGCGATGGGACCAGGAATTGCAATTACCTGCCGCCGATCCGATCAAGGGGTTTGACAACCTGATGTACACCATGCATTTTTATGCGGGCACGCACAAACAATGGTTAAGAGACCGGACCAACCAGGCCATTCAGAATGGCTTACCCATTTTTGTAAGTGAGTGCGCCGGAATGGAAGCAACAGGTGATGGACCAATTGATCATGCCGAATGGAAAAAATTCAAAGATTGGATGGACGAGAAGAAAATTAGCTGGCTGGCCTGGTCAGTCTCTGATAAGGTCGAAACCTGCTCGGTTTTAAAGCCAACGGCCGGCTCAAACGGCAATTGGAAAGAGTCAGACATTAAGGAATGGGGTCAGATAGTTAAAAGCGCTTTGAAAAACTATTAAGAATATATATCCCCTCACGGCCCCGACATCAACCACTTTCTCAATTATTTTTCATGGCTGGCCGTCAGTACGAATTTTCGCGTGCGATCAACAGTTTGCAAAACCACTTTCGTTTTCTGTAAATTGTAATCAAATTAACTGAAATGAAAACGGCAATTGTTACAGGTGCCTCAGGAAACATGGGACAGGCAGTCGTGAAGAAATTTATTGATGAAGGGTACAAAGTAGTTGGCACAGTTATTCCTAATGACCCTGTTACGCTTGACCCGATAGCTATGGGGTTTCCCGCAGATAAATTTGAAAAGATCGTCGTTGATCTTATGAATGAAGACGATTCGGAAAAATTTGTAAACGAAATTGTTTCGAAATATGGGTCGGTTGATGTCGCTGTATTAACTGTTGGTGGCTTTGCCATGGGCTCAATAGCGGAAACAAAGACATCAGATATTAATAAGCAATATGAATTGAATTTCGAAACGGCTTATAATGTAGCACGACCGGTTTTTGTCCAGATGCTGACGCAAAAAAATGGAAGAATATTTATTATTGGATCAAAACCCGGGTTGAGTGCAAGGTATGGGAAGGGAATGGTGGCTTATGGTCTGGCAAAGTCTCTCATATTCCGGCTGGCAGAATTAATGAATGATGAAGCCAAAGGAACAAACGTAGTTACGTCGGTAGTGATACCCAGCACAATTGATACTCCGCAAAACAGGAAAGCAATGCCTGATGTTGATCCTTCAAAATGGGTAAAGCCTGAGGCGATCGCCGGGGTGATATATTTTTATTGTACACAACAAGCAGCAACTTTACGAGAACCGCTGATCAAAGTTTATAACAATGCGTAAGCCCTTAAAATTTATTCGATACGGTTATTCCATGAATTAAATGATTCACAGAAGCCTGCCCAGGCCATTCTCCTGTAAAAATTTTGTTGCATTAAGCTTTGATCGCTTCTGTGCTGCAGGCTGATCCTGTTGCATACCTGCTGACATAGCATGGCTAACGTAGCATCTTTTGATCCGCAGGTTTTCAACTCCTGCCTGAGCCTGGCATTAGCGGCCTTCAGTTCCGTTATCGAAGCATTTGCCTGGCTTACTGAAAGTTGACAGGCACGGAGCTCGTTATTTATTCTGGTACGTTCTTCCATGCACTCTGAAAGTCTTTTTGAAAAGTCGTCACTGCCGTTCCTTATTGTCTCAGTTAGCTGATCGATTTGTTTTTGCCTGTCATCGATTGTCATTTGCATCGAATTGATGACTAGAACCAGGCTATCATTTTTTGAGAGTAAAACTTTGGAGCCTTCGTCACCGGCAGCCATAACTGTTTTTAGCTCCTGGTTTTCTGCTGCGAGTGTTACATTCTCCTGTTTCACCCCCTCGTATTCCTCTACGAGTTTTTTATCGGGCCACCAGCTTACCATGCGTGGAAAAGGAAAAATAGCAGCTTTCATGATACTATTATTTTGAAGTTGGCGGTGAGCATCGCCAGTATTCTTGACAGCGGTGGTATCGGTTGGGTCAAAGATGTAACTGGCGGTCATGGTATTCAACCCGGAGGCATTTACAAATATCAACAAACCATTAAGGAATGCAAAAAGCCATTTCATGGATTCCTTTTTCTTTGTTTTATACATTATATAAATGGCAAGTGCTTCGCTAAGCAAGATCGCGATCAGGCGGTATGTTTTATAATTTAGCCAGGAGACATCGACAGCCACGTAGTTGATCGCCCAGCAGGTGAGCCAGACCCCGGCAGAAGCGCCACCCAGTGTATAAAAGGTTTTTTCGCTGATGAGCTCTGTCGGCAAATTAATAGCGGTTCTATCGTCTGCCATAGATTTAAGTTTTGGATGAAGAAATATTATTACGGCTACTAATTGACCGACCAGGATTTTTTTTCAAGGGAGAATTATGGGAAGCAGGTTCCTGCCACAGAAGTCTTTAAAAGAATACATTTAAAGATAAGCCATAAAATTCGGAACCGGAGTTCGACCCAATGAATTATGAAGATATTTCCCGGCAATAATTACTTTGCCCCGATTCAAGGTGGAGGTTTATTTTTGACCTCATAATAACATAAGCTTTCAATATGAAAAGAAAAGAGTTTATTAAAAATACCAGCCTGGCGGCTGCTTCATTCGCCGTGCTTCCATCCATGAATTTATTCTCCGGGGCGCCAAAAATAAGAATTGCCATTATCGGCGTGGGCCTTCGCGGACAAAATCATCTTGACCTGTTGTTGCGCAGAGACGATGTAGATGTTGTTGCGATCTGCGACAT
>DASTIZ010000006.1:0-11195 GCA_035717045.1 Chitinophagaceae bacterium | reverse complement strand
ATTCAATGCATGTATGCGCCGGAATTTTCTTCGCACAGTGAGGGCATTCGCCTTTCAGTCGAGTGATCGATTCTCCGTCTCGTTTGGAAGGGGATTGAGAAGATGATGCGCAAAAATGTTCAATGATCAACTAACAATGCTCAATTTTCAATTTAGCCTCCCAAAATGGACATTGAAAATTGAACATTGAGCATTCCTGCCTGCCGGCAGACAGGGAACATTTATTTTTGTACTTAATGCAAACACAATTTCTCATTATTGGCCAGGGTATTTGTGGAACCTGGCTCTCTTATTATTTTCAAAAAGAAAAAAAATCCTTTCTTGTCATCGATAATAACCAGCAAAACTCCGCGTCAAGAGTAGCTGCAGGTATTATTAACCCGGTAACCGGAAGGAGAATTGTAAAAACATGGATGATCGATGAGTTATTGTCATTTCTTGTTCCTTCGTACAAAGAATTCGGTGATGAACTGGGTATATCAGCAATTGAAAAAAGGAGCCTCATCGACTTCCACCCTACTCCACAGATGAAACTTGCCTTTGATGACCGGCTAAAGGAAAATGCAGATTTTCTATCGCAGCCCGTTAATCAAAATAAATACAACCGAATTTTCAATTACGACTTTGGGTTTAGCGAAGTAGATCCCTGTTACATAATAAATCTGTCCAAAATAATCTCTTTGTGGAAATCAAAGTTGATATCAACCGGTCGTTTCATCGAAGAAGACTTTACCAGCAGCCAATTGATCCATTCAGCATCAGGTGTCAGTTATAAAGATATCGATGCTGAAAAGATCATCTTTTGTGATGGCATCAATTCAGCGGAAAACCCTTTTTTCAAAAACCTTCCGTTTTCCTTGAATAAGGGCGAAGCAATTATCCTTGAATCGACCGGCATTCCATCAGACCATATTTTCAAAAAAGGATTGATGCTAACAGCCATTGACAGAAACGTTTTCTGGATAGGCTCAAATTACCAGTGGGAGTTCAGGGATGATAAACCCTCCGAACACTTCAGGCAGCAAACCGCGACTTTACTACGGAACTGGTTAAAGGTTCCCTTTACAATCATTGATCATAGGGCTTCTATCCGGCCAGCCAATATCGAACGCCGGCCTTTTGTTGGCTTACATCCCGCATATAAAAACATGGGTATATTAAATGGCATGGGAACAAAAGGCTGTTCACTGGCTCCGTTTTTTGCAAGACAATTGGTTGATCACCTCCTGTATAAAAAAGATATCTTACGCGAAGCTGATATTATCAGATTTTCAAAGATCCTTGCCAGGTAAACATTCCTTTCATGGCATTGCCTATTTTTGACCTCGCCAAAACCAAATTCAATGGTCAATAAAAAGCAAGATATTTACAGCATACCGGCCCGGTATCGCCGGCTCGAAAATCTCCATATCGTTTTCTGGCTTTTCAAGGATATCAGTTGGTGTATGCTGTGGAAATTACTCGGAATTATCATGATCGTTCCTACATTATCCGTGGCAATCTATATCTCATACCGGACCCGGAGAATAAAATCGGAGCTTGCTCATAACCTCGCCGTCGCATTCTGGATTAGCGCAAACAGCTACTGGATGATCAGTGAATTTTTTGGATTCGATGAGGTACAAATTTTCAACGACTACGAAGGAAAACATCTCGCCATGATCCCGTTCTTAATTGGTATCATCATCCTTGCGTGGTATTACCTCGTGGAGCGCAGGAAAGAAGTAAACAAGGATGAATTGGTAACCATGTAAAATAAAAGTGACCTGGTATTCTTCCAACCAGGTCACTTAATAAAGCAACAAGTTGCTCTTACTCCGTCAATGCGAGCGAAGGGAAGCAACAATAATTTCAGGACGGGCTAATACTATTACTTTTTTCTTCTTATCAAAAAAGTATTTCTTGCACAAATAAATTAGGGTCAACGTTATCATAGTTCGGGTTTTAGAAGTTTTTGCGATGATTCAGGATCCTGGTTAAGCACTCGACAAAGCGCCTCATACAATTGCGGCATGTTGAGCTTGAGATCTGTCGGATTCTCAAAAAAAGCTTCTACACTCACAGCCCAGAATTCATGAATATTCGTCAGCGCATAATTGCGCAAATAGCTTTGTCTTTTTGTGATCACATCTGCCAGTATCGGACCAGTTGTTGTAGAGAATTTTTCATAATTCGCCCTGAAATTCTTGTCAACACCGTACTTGGCAAAATAGTTATTGAACAATAAAGCATGGCTCATTTCATGTACGGCTACATTTATATTGTCAAGGTTATCAGAGTAACCGAAAAGAAAATGTTTCCACGATAAATAGATCCCCTCCGGCGCTACATGCCCGATATATAGTTCTTCATCATTATCCATGCGATAAGCGTCGGCGAGGATATAAATATTCTTAAAATGCAGCATCAGGTAGCTCTTCAGGCCAAACGTTACCTGCACAGCAGAAGCTGCTGTTAGAACAGGGATCTCCTCCTTTGGTTCAAGACCGATATAATGAAATTGCTTATTGCGGATAAAATGATTGACCCTGTTTACAAATCTTTGCTTTAACTCGAGAGAAAGTTCATTAAAGTACTGAATACGGCTGCTAATGATGTAGGCATATTTATTAAATGTCTCATCACTAACGGTCTCCTCGGCAACAAGCTGGGTAGGAGCTTCCAGCTTTTGCGGCGCAAAAAAATGATTAAGTCGTTTTAAAAATGCCAGCATGTTACAGGGTTCGGAACTTTAAAAATATGTAATACCCGTCCAAATTGCAAGCTTTACGATGTATTTAGGTGGAAATACTATTGATCTAAAAACGAAGGAAGAGTTCGGAAAATTACGTTGGCAGCACAAATAATTTACTTAAAAGCCGGAGATTCATTCGATCGCATCAGGTCCTGGTTAACTATGTCACACAGAATAGTGTACAATTGAGGCAAAATATCTTTTACGCACTGGGAATTTCGAAAAGATTTCCATCCCAAACGGTCCCAAACACCTGGAAATTAGTGAATGCATATACTCTCAGGTGGCCTTTCCTTTGAACGATTGCTGGTGCTATCATGGGTCCAAAAATGGCTGGAAGTTTTCAAATATTTAATTGTACCCTGTGCTGGTTATTGATCGTATAACTTGGTCTTAGTATGCCAACAAATTTCCGCCACTAATTCATTATCCTCCGCGCTCAATAATAAATAATTACCGGTTGGTAATTCGCTAAATATTACGTAATCACTACTGAAATTTGTAAAAGGAATTTGTGTAAGAAAATGACCGATCTCCGTCATTCCTATTGTCAGGTATTCCTTGGCCGAATCAACAGGCAGCTTATAAACAAAAGTTGTCTACCATTTTTTCCTGATATCATGCGAGCTTTGTACGGCACTTGCACCGATCATAAGAACAGATCCGAGCAAAACCAAAGGTCCTTTTTCATAAGCCGAGGTTTTATGGTTTGAAGATGCGGCCACCCCGGCAATTGCATAAATAACGTTCCCTTCGAAAAAATCTGTATGCTTATCTTTGCCGCCGTTGAATTTTTTGGGAGCCCAACTGAATTGCTAAACTGACGCTTACAGTTCGTCATCCCGGGATTTATCACCGGGACTATATAAATTCTCTTGCGAGCGCAGCCGGCACCGGGCGAAAGCCAGGTGTTCAACTAAGGGATTCCCGTTCAGCAAAAACTAATCATGATGGTCCCCGGGCCATAACCTGCCTGTCGGCAGACAGGTCTAAATCTGAAATCGAATGTTTCGAACTCATACTTGCGGAGAATTAAGGACTAATCATATAAACTCTGAAGTCATGCTTGCCGGCTGGGTGCAAACGGTAAGAAAATTTGGCGCTATTACTTTTGTTGATCTTCGTGACCGGTATGGCATCACACAATTATTATTTGGGGAAGAGCTGAACCAGCAACTGGATGCAAATCCATTGGGTCGGGAATTTGTTTTGCAGGCCACGGGAACAGTTAATGAAAGGAGCAATAAGAATCCAAATATTCCAACAGGCGATATTGAAATAGCCGTGAAATCTTTTAAGATCCTCAATAAATCCGCGATTCCACCATTCACCATCCAGGACGATACCGACGGTGGTGATGATCTGCGGATGAAATATCGTTTTCTTGATCTTCGCCGCAATTCGGTAAAGAAAAATATCGAGCTGCGCTATGCCGTGAATCGAGCTACAAGAAATTATTTGCATCAACAGGGCTTCATGGATATTGAAACACCTTTCCTGATCAAATCAACGCCTGAAGGTGCCAGGGATTTTGTTGTTCCATCAAGAATGAACCCCGGGCAATTCTATGCACTGCCGCAATCACCGCAAACATTCAAGCAATTATTAATGATAAGCGGTTATGATCGGTATTACCAGATCGTAAAATGTTTTCGTGATGAAGACCTGCGTGCGGATCGTCAGCCTGAATTCACGCAGATCGATTGTGAAATGGCTTTTGTCGAGCAGGAAGATATCCTCGGGATGTTTGAAGGACTGATCAAATCAATCTTCAAAGAAGTTAAAGGGATAGACTATTCAGAAAAAGTAGAGCGAATAAGCTGGCAGGATGCTATGTGGAACTACGGTAATGATAAGCCTGATATCCGGTTTGGAATGACCCTCGCTAATTTGAAATTTCCGGCCTATACATTCCCTGATAAAACGGAAATGCTGCAGAGCTCTCCTTTAGGGGCGGGGGGGTTGAATTCTGGGTTTGGCGTTTTTGACAATGCCGAATCAGTTATTGCATTTGCAGTTCCGGGCTGCAGCGAATACAGCCGTAAACAAACAGATGAGCTGGCTGAATGGGTAAAGCGTCCTCAGATCGGGATGGGTGGACTCGGTTTTATTAAATGCAATAGGGATGGCTCATTTAGAAGCAGCATGGATAAATTCTTCAATGACGAAAAATTAAGAACAATTGCTTCAGCATGCAATGGTAAGGCGGGTGATCTTATTTTAATACTGGCTGGCCCCGAAGAAAGAACAAGAAAAGCGATCAGCGAATTAAGACTGGAAATGGCAAGGAGACTGGGTCTACGAAAAGAAGATGAATTCAAGTTCCTGTGGGTGTTGGATTTCCCTTTATTTGAATATGATGCCGAAGAAAATCGCTGGGTGGCACGTCACCATCCGTTTACTTCTCCAAAACCTTCGGATATTGATACCATGATCAATAATGATCCGGTGATTGAAAATGCTGCCGAGTACCTAAAACACCCTTATGCCAACATCAAAGCAAATGCGTATGATATGGTCTTAAATGGCAATGAGATTGGTGGCGGTTCTATTCGTATTCATCAAAGAGAATTACAGGAGAAAATGTTTGCAGCGCTTGGCATGACAAAAGAGGAATCTCTTCATAAGTTTAGCTTTTTACTGGGTGCATTTGAGTACGGCGCCCCTCCACATGGCGGTATCGCATTTGGATTTGATCGTCTTTGCGCCATTCTTGGTGGCAGTGAAAGTATCCGTGATTTTATTGCGTTTCCTAAAAACAATGCAGGGCGTGATGTAATGCTGGATGCTCCTTCAACGATTGATGAAAAACAGCTGAATGAATTGCAGATCATTTCAATTGCGAAGAAAGAATGACCAGGTCCTGGCTGGTTCTGCTTTTTTTGCCAACCAATCCTAAACCGCTACCTGATCAAAAGAAACAACATATTGGTTGATCCCCCTATCGTTCCCTTTGGAAAGCGAACCCCTAGGTGTTAGCCGGATTGTTAAATTCGTCATGTACGGAACATCTTACATCCAACTCTTTTATTTTTACAAAAACTCAGCTCATGCGGAATTTGCTTTTGTTGACAATAACAACAGCCACTTTGATTTCCTCATGTAAAAAAGACGAGGAAGATAAGTCCGTTACCATGCTAAATGTTTCTTATGGCAGCCATGCACGACATAAAATGGATGTGTACTTGCCGGCCGACCGCACTACCACAGACACCAAAGTCATGATATTGATACACGGTGGGGCCTGGAACAGTGGCGATAAATCCGATTTTAATGCTTATGTTGATAGTTTGAAAAAAAGAGAACCCTCCTATGCAATATTCAATATCAACTATCGCCATGCCAATGCCCCGGATATTTTCCCGGCACCGGAGCAGGATGTAAAAGCTGCGGTGGAATTTATTTACAATAAAAGATCAGAGTACCTGATCTCTGATAAGTTTGTGTTGGTAGGGGCAAGTGCAGGCGCGCATCTTGCATTGCTGCAGGGTTATAAATATTCTACACCTGTAAAACCAAAAGCGATTGTCGATTTTTTTGGCCCGACTGATCTCGTAGAAATGTATAATAATCCTCCGTCGCAGCTGGTGCCGATTCTATTAAATGCGGTTACGGGTGCTACGCCAACGACAAACAGTAACCTATATATACAATCCAGCCCGCTAAATTTTGTGACGGCTCAGTCCCCGCCCACTATCATGCTGCATGGAGGGGCTGATATTGTGGTTCCTGCGTCTCAATCCGCATTCCTGAATGTTAAATTATCGATCTCCGGTGTTACTCGTGAATATATTGTTTATCCATCAGAGGGTCATGGTTGGTTTGGTGCAAATCTTACTGATTCATTTAATAAGATACAGGCATTTCTTGCCGCCAATGTTAACTGATAGTTGCGGAAAATTGAAAGGTCGTGGATAGTGGCTTGTTTAACTTTCCAAAATATTCATCAAATCCCTGTTCAAAACAATTCCCCACTGGAGGTATTTATCATTTTGAATCTTGATTCTTGAATCTTGAGTCTTATCTGAAAACTGCGAAAGACTCAAGACTCAATACTCAATGATCAATTTTCAAGTACTTTAACTTGAGCTTTCAATCTTGATTCTTGATTCTTGAGTCTTATCTGAAAACCGCGAAAGACTCAAGACTCAATACTCAATGATCAATTTTCAAGTACTTTAACTTGCGCATTGGCTATGGCATTCAATTATTAACCCTCGTGATACAAATATTCTCCTGAAATTTGCCGGATGAATTCAACTCCATTGGCCGAACGGATTCGACCAGCTAGTTTAGATGAATTAGTAGGCCAACAACATTTGACAGGTAAAAAAAGTATCCTGCGTACAGCCATTGAAAACAAAAAGTTACCATCGATGGTCTTATGGGGTCCACCCGGTACAGGGAAAACAACCATTGCTAATATCATTGCTAATACATTAAAAGCTCCCTTCTTTCAATTAAGCGCTATCAGTGCGGGAGTGAAAGATGTAAGAGAAGTAATTGAAGAATCAAAAACAAAACCGGGTTCTGTCCTATTTATTGATGAGATCCATCGTTTTAATAAAGGACAACAGGACGCCCTGCTTGGCGCCGTGGAAAAAGGGATCATTACGCTGATCGGCGCGACGACCGAGAATCCTTCATTTGAAGTAAATGCAGCCTTACTTAGCCGCTGCCAGGTGTATGTCTTAAAGCCGTTGAGTGACGATGACCTTAAAAAACTCGTTCAACAAGCTATTGAAAAAGATGAATGGCTACGAAACAAAAACATCGTCATCAAAGAATACGAGGCACTGATTACCATCTCCGGTGGCGATGCCAGGAAGATCCTGAACCTTATCGAGCTTTGTGCTGACGTGATGAAAGACGGCGAAGAACTCACTGATAAAAGAGTAATGGAGATAGCCCAGCAGCGAATTGCCTTATATGACAAAAGCGGTGAACAGCATTACGATATCATTTCGGCATTTATTAAATCAATACGCGGCAGTGATCCCAATGCGGCCGTTTACTGGCTGGCGAGGATGATCGACGGAGGAGAAGATGTAAAATTCATTGCGCGTAGGTTGGTGATACTTGCCAGTGAAGATATTGGAAACGCTAATCCAACAGCGCTGGTACTGGCAAATGCAACATTCGAAGCAGTGAATAAGATCGGTTATCCAGAATCCAGCCTCATCCTGTCTCAGTGTGCGATCTATCTTGCGTCCAGCGCAAAAAGTAACAGCGCGACCACAGCGATCGGTGAAGCTTTGTCGGCCGTTAAACAACACGGTGACCTGCCCGTGCCTCTTCATATACGCAATGCACCAACAAGATTAATGAAGAATCTTGGTTATGGCCAGGGCTATGAGTATTCGCACAGCTATGAAAAAAACTTTTCTCCCCAGGAATATTTACCTGATGCAATATCCGGAACGAAATTTTATGATCCTGGCAGGAATGCAAGGGAAGAAGAATTGAGGAAATTTTTGAAAAGTCTTTGGAAGGATAAGTACGATTACTAGAAAGCCGGAACAATTATTAATTACCAATTATTGATTATTGGGGTTGTATAACAAAGGAAAAAACTGGCCCTCCATCTTTTCGCCTTTGGGTACAGGAGGAACACCTTCCAGGAGTGGTTCGCTTGAGTCGGAAACAACGCCATCGGCAAAAACATTGATTACAAAAGCTCTTCGTGGTTTATCACTTTTGTTTTCTCCCGAACCATGTAGCGTTAGGGAATGATGAAAGATCGCCTCACCGGCTTTGACTTCTGCATATTGCGGATGATCAAACTGGATTTTTTGTTCATCACTCAAAAAATCTCTGATGCCTTGTATATCCCCCGCGAGAACCGGCTTTGGCAACAGTCCCCAGCGATGACTGCCCGCAATGTACTGAAGACACCCATTCTCTTTTGTCGCATCATCCAATCCACACCAACAGGTAAGGTGGGCAACCGGTTTTGTTCTTGTCCAGTATGAATAATCCTGGTGCCATGCAACGACGCCGCCTTTTTTCGCGGGTTTCCAGAATAGTTGGTCATGCCAGAAACGGACGGGCACATTGCCCAGTAATTGACTGGCGGCAACAAGAAATCTGGGATTCCACAGCACATCATGAAACCCGGGCCCGATGCGCCATGCGCCCAATGCATGAAATAATATTGTTGAAGGATCCGAAGATTCATTTGAATGAAACTCGTAATACAGCTTATGTGCCGGATGAGCTGGATCGGCAATTTCAGTCAATTCATTTCTTAAAAAATTGATTTGCTCTTCCCCAAGCATTTTGACGCCGGCCAGGTAGCCATTCTCATGGAAGAAAGCGAGCTGCTCATCACTGAGCTTATACTTCTCCCAATCTTTTTTAGAAGCAGGCCATTTGAACAAATCGCTGGCCAACTCATGCATTTGGCTAAGGTCCTTTACCGGCATAGGATTGTTTTTCTAAAATTAATCTTTTTGGATAATCCGGCATTGATACACCAGGATTTCTAATTGGCAGGTCAAAAATCATTAAAAAGGAAGGTACGAGGATTTGTTAGCATCCAAACCTTAGTAGTACCTGATTAGCAGGGAACCAACCTTGTTTCATTATTTCGTTCTCAGCCTGATTTTTTGTGCTTTTATTTTATTATGATGTAATAAGGGCGAACGATTTGGGTGTCATGTGCACGTAAAGGTTTCATTGCGTATTGGCTCCCTAGAGAAATCTTTATGTTTGACACCTCATCATCAAGTCATTTAATTTATTTTTATAACACTTATAAGCCAGAAAGAATCATTCTTTATGGAGTGGATGCTAAAAAGATTTAATGAATTAACTGTCGATCAGCTTTATGCTATCCTGGAGCTGCGTAGCGAAGTATTTGTCGTAGAACAAAATTGCGTTTATCATGATCCTGATGGCAAAGATCAACATGCCTGGCATTTGATGGGATTCGAAGCTGACCAATTGATAGCCTATACAAGAATATTTGCGGCAGGTGTTCCTTATCCCGACCCTTCCATTGGCCGTGTAGTGACGTCACCTTTAAAAAGAGGATCGGGGTTGGGGAGAGAATTGATGGAAAGATCGATCAAATATTGCGAAAAACTTTTTGGCAAACGTTCCATTACCCTGGGAGCACAGCTGTACCTTAAAAAGTTTTATGAGTCACTCGGGTTTATTGTGTCAGGTGAAGAATATATTGAAGATGGAATTCCTCATGTTACCATGACAAGAAAATGCACTGCGTAGATCCACAGCGTAGAAAAACTCCTTCTTGCCATTGCAATAAAAATACCTTCTATTCGTCATTGATTGGTAGAAATTTATTTTCTATTTTAGTCACCAGTCCAAATCCTTAGTCCGGAATAAAATAGTTCCGGCGAAAAACAAAATCTGGTATCTATGAGAGCATTTGTACACTATTGCCGTACAATAGTTACGGTTTTCTTACTGCTATGTTCACTTTGGTCCACTTCACAATCCATTTCGTTTAGTGATGGAAGGTATGAACTGGGGCTTGGTCTTGGCCCGTCATTTTTTCTTGGCGACCTGGGTGGCGCCCGGGGAACCGGTAAACCTTTTATAAAGGACGTCGATTTTCCGATGACAAAGTTTTCAAAGGGCCTTTACCTTAATATTTACCCGGCTGAATGGATCGGCTTCCGCCTGGCAGCCAATCAATCCTTTTTAGAAGGCAGCGATGACGAAGTGGATCTTGCCGGTGGCCGTGAATTCTCAAGATGGCGCCGTAATGCATATTTCCAGTCAAAAATTACCGAAGCCTATTTGGGTATCGAACTGTACCCAACAGTCTGGATGGAACAATTTGATGGCCTGGCTGGCAAGTTCAGACCTTATGGTATTACAGGGGTAGGTTTATTTCGTTTTAATCCTAAAGGATATTATTATCCCGATCCAAACAACCTCAATCAAAAACAATTAGTAGAGTTAAAACCTCTTCGTTTGGAAGGACAAGGCATGTCCGAATATCCTGACAGAAAGGAATATAAGCTGACCCAGCTGGAGATTCCCATGGGTGCAGGCTTTAAATACTACATCAAAGAGAATACTTACATCGGTATTGAAGTATTGCATCGCAAAACGTTTACCGACTATATTGACGATGTAAGTACAAAATATATCGACCCAATTTACTTTTCTCAATACCTGGATCCTGCTGATGTACCGGTCGCTTACCAGCTTCACAACCGTGAACCGTTCCGTAACATCAGCCGACCTTATATAGGAAGACAACGTGGCGATCCAAAAGAAATGGACTCTTATTTTTCAACCATTCTTCGTTTTGGTTGGAGGATAGGGGGAAGCAATTCGCCAAACCGAAAGGCTTTGCGACAGTTGCGATGTCCGCTCTACTTTTAACCGTCAACAGATTCCGAACCCTATATGAAAACAAACCCTACTTTATCTGTTTTACAACGGTCAGCGTGTGCCTCCACCCTTGTACTCTTACTGTGCATTT
>DASTIZ010000005.1:0-10782 GCA_035717045.1 Chitinophagaceae bacterium | reverse complement strand
GCATTTATTGTGACTGATACGGCATCCGATAAAGAAGAAAAAAATAAAAAATCAAAGAACGACTGGTATTTCGTTGACGAAGAAGTAAAACAAAACCGGTTATTCGTTTTATGGTTGCATGAAAAAGATACAAGCGGGAAGAAAAAACAAAAACAAATAGTAAAAGAGAATTATAATATCAATGCTTTTGATTGGAGCGCCGATGGTAAAAGCCTTGTCTACAGTCATGGCAAAACCCCGGAAGTAAACGATAACGTGTACAGCGATGTGTCACTGGTTACGATTGAAAATGGCAATATAAAAAAGATAGCGGCCACGGCGGCTGGAGAATCAAATCCTTCGTTTAGCCCGGATGGAAAACTGGTTGCATATTATAGTACGGCAGATCCTGTGGATTGGGCCGGGGAACGTCATGCTAAAATTTATTCTCTTGCCGATGGAAAATCCTGGCGATTAAAACCAACTCCGGATGAAAATGGCGGCATTATCGGCTGGACTGCTGACGGAAAAAACATTTTGTGGAGTGAAGCAAACAGGACGTTGAACAGCATTTATATTTTAAGCGTAGATGGAAAATCGATCACAGAATTAACAAAAGGAACAAAAGATCTTATCGGTACAGTTTCTTCCAATGATCGCGGCACACATCTGGGTTTCATTTTACAAAATACAGATAAATTCCCTGAAGCTTATATCAGCAGGACTGATCATTTTGCACCGGTAAAACTTACAACCATCAATGCTGACAAGGCTAACAAACCCCTCCCAAAGACCGAGATCATAAGATGGAAAGGCGCTGATGGCAAAGAGATCGAAGGACTACTTACTTACCCTCTCAATTATAAGACTGGTCAGAAAGTTCCATTTATATTGAATATACACGGCGGACCGGCAGGAGTATTTCAGCAAAATTGTATTGCGGGAAATTCCGGTGCCTATCCTCTTGCTGCCTTTGCAGAAATGGGTTACGCAGTTCTTCGTCCCAATCCGAGAGGATCTTCCGGTTACGGTACTGATTTCCGAATCGCGAACCGTGCTGACTGGGGCGGAAAAGATTTTATCGATCTTATGGCAGGTGTTGACCACGTCATCAAAATGGGCATTGCAGATGAAAATAAAATGGGCGTGATGGGCTG
Source organism: Chitinophagaceae bacterium (assembly GCA_035717045.1). GTDB lineage: Bacteria > Bacteroidota > Bacteroidia > Chitinophagales > Chitinophagaceae > VBAS01. Next base: position 9,646 of record DASTIZ010000005.1, on the reverse strand, counting down.
GAGCTATGGAGGGTTCATGAGTAGCTGGGTGGTCGGTCATACGGATCGTTTCAAAGCCGCATCGATCGGGGCACCTGTAGTTGATCTTTCGCATCAAAACCTTACGGATGATATCGAAGGATTTCTTCCTTCGTATTTCAAAACGGATCCATGGAATGACTGGAGCCTGTATGACAAACATTCACCATTACGTTTTGTGCAGAATGTAAAAACCCCCGTATTGTTGCAACATTGCGAAGGCGATCAGCGGGTGCCTATCAGCAATGCGATTATGTTTTATAATGCATTGCGAAGAAGAAGCGTTCCGGTACGTATGCTGGCAATGCCACGGCAGGGTCATGGACCTGTTGAACCGACGATGGTTTTAAAAACCATGCAAACAAATGTTGAATGGTTCGAAAAACATATCAGCGCCAGGAAAAGTTTTTAATTTTTATTTCTGATAAATTTTATTGGACTCTATTCTTCACCTCAAAATTTTTTTTTATGGAAAATGTTTTGTCAAAAAAAGTTTCATTGCAGGAGACGCAAAAAAACTTAAAAGCATATTTCGATACGCACGATGTACAATATGTAGCTGAAGACGCCGTATTCACCAATATGGGAACAGGAGAAGAAACCCGCGGCCGGGAAGCTGTTGGGGCAATGCTGCACTACATCTATCACGTTGCTTTTGATGCTCGCGCCGAAACGGTTAGCTATCTCATCACCGAGGACCGCGCAATGATCGAAGGATATTTTGTTGGTAAACATATCGGTGAGTTTGCAGGCATTCCGGCCACAAACAGGGATGTCAGGGTTCCTCTTTGTGTAACTTATGAGTTGGAAGATGGTTTGATCAAATCGGGCCGCGTATATATGCTGGGTGATGTGATGATGCGTCAACTTGCCGGTTGATCAAGCGATAAGATGCATTAATTCAGCAGCAGTTAGACAACAAATAACTGCTTCTGTGCGAAGGCCCAATACCCAACCAGGACAAAATTCGTTATATGCAATGGGGCGTTGCTTTGCATGTAGATGAATTTGTATCAGAAACTGGTGGCCGATTATCGAAATGATCGATTTCATTGTTTTTGAAAGATGCACTTTCAAACATTGACCTTTGCCGACCATACACCCCACCCAGATCGCTGTCCACCGACGCTGACTGTTTCTTAATTTTACTTATGCGACAATTAGCAGCAATATTATTTGCTGATATGACCGGCTACACAGCCCTGATGCAGGAGAATGAACATTTGGCCCGTAGCAAGAGAAAAAGATTTAAAGATGTTCTTGAGGCCACTATTCAACAACACGATGGAAAAATTCTGCAATATTATGGCGATGGCTCTTTAAGCATTTTCAACAGTGCCATTAACAGTGTCAATTGCGCTATATCCATTCAACAACAATTGCAGTTGGACCCAAAAGTTGACTTGCGCATTGGCATACATACCGGAGACGTGGTGATCGAAGAAGAATCGGTCTATGGCGACGGCGTTAACCTGGCATCACGCATTGAATCGATGGGCGTACCCGGTGCCGTTTTTATTTCCGGAAAAGTATATGATGAGATCAAAAATCATGACAAAATAAAAACACAGGAACTTGGCTATTTTGAATTGAAAAATGTAAAAGATCCCGTGCGTATTTATGCCATTTCGAATGAGGGGATCATCGTTCCTGCCAAACATGAATTGCAGGGTAAAACAAAACAGCCTGTTAATCGCCTGGCGGTTTTACCCTTCGTAAATATGAGTGCCGATCCCGAGAATGAATATTTCAGTGACGGCATTACGGAAGAATTATTAAATGCTTTGACGCGGGTTGATGGGTTGCAGGTCACATCGCGTACTTCAGCTTTTTCATTCAAAGGAAAGCATGATGACATCAGGGAGATCGGTCGTAAGCTGAATGTCGATAAAATACTCGAAGGGAGTGTGCGCAAAGCAGGCAACCGTGTTCGTATCACAGCCCAGCTGATCAATGCAGCAGACGGGTACCATATCTGGAGCGAGAATTATGATCGCAACCTGGATGATATTTTTGAAGTGCAGGACGAGATCAGCAGTATTATAGCCAACAGGCTACGGGAAAACCTTTCCCTAACGAAACAGGGAGAGCATTTGGTAAAAGCGTCAACAAAAAACGTAGAAGCTTATACACTCTACCTGAAGGGAATGCATTTTTATAATAAGCTCACCCCCCCTGATTATTACAAAGCGATCGAATTTTTTGAGGAAGCAATCCGCCTTGAACCCAATTATGCGCAGGCCTATGCATTGATCGCAAGTGCTTACGCCTATCTCGGCGTTACCGGCCAGGCACAACCTGAAAAAGCATTTGAGATCGTCAGGAACTATAGTGAAAAAGCATTGCAGCTGGATGATTCAATTGCGGAAAGCCATGTGGCAAAAGCAACCATGCATTTGATGTACGACAACAACTGGCAGGCCGGATATGATTTGCTTCAAACAGCCATTCGCTTAAACCCGGCCTCAACAGCAGCATATGAAATGCTGGCAATGTATCATGTTTTTACCGGGAATATCCCGGAAGCTGTAAAAGTGATGGAGCATGCATCACAAATAGATCCTCTCTCACCTCAGGCCAATCATTTCCTGGCTGAAATGTATTTATTCGCTGACCGCTATGACGACGCCATAACGGTAGCTGATAAACTGCTTGAAATAAATCCGCAAATGCGGATTGCAATTGAAACGAAAGGTTGGTGCATGGGCATGAAAGGCGATTGGCAAACAGCGTTAGAATATTTTAAGGAAGTTCACCGGCTTACGAATCATCCTTTAAAAGGTCTGTCTCCCCTTGGGTATGCTTATGCTAAACTTGGTCAAACAGATAAAGCATTGGAGATAATTGCCAGGATAGAACAACGCCAGCGCGAAGAACCAGATGTGATTGTGGATGGAGACTTGATGATAATATGGTGGGCAATGGGTGATATCGATAAAGTATTATATTATTTTGGGAAGAGCATTGGTAAACGGTTCAGCGCCGTCAACTTTTTTTTAAATTACCCGCCCGTGAGGGGATTAGCCAATGAGCCGGAAATTAAAAAACTGATAGAAGAAACACGGGCATTGGCAAAAGCATAGTTCCAAACATGTCGGCAATATGATCATAAGACAAATTTTATATACCACACTAGCCACATTTTTCTTTTGTAATATCAGTGCGCAAAAAATAATCGCACCTGTCAGGTTTGATACGGCATACCATGCCGCCGTTTTCACTGATGTGGCGCGCAGGGATAAAATAAAAAAGACATTTCCTGTTATTGACGGAATATTCAAAGACTATGCTAATGAACAACACCTACCCGGGGTAGCTTACGGGATAGTTGTTGACGGAAAACTTGTTCACAAAGGAAATATCGGTTACACGGATATTGACAAAAAAATTCCCGTTACATCTTCTTCTTTATTTCGCATTGCCAGCATGAGCAAAAGCTTTGCATCTATGGCAATTCTGAAATTGCGTGATCAGGGAAAACTCAATCTTGATGATCCCGCTTATTTCTTTATCCCCGAATTAACGAATTTAGAATACCCGACAGCAGATGCACCACACATCACTGTACGGCATTTGATGACTCATGGCGCCGGTTTCCCTGAAGACAATCCCTGGGGGGACCGCCAACTGGCAGACACTGACAAGGAGTTGATGGATTTTCTTGGCAAACAGATTTCATTCTCCAATCCGCCGGGTATTGCTTATGAATACAGCAATCTTGGTTTTGCATTGCTGGGAAAAATAATCACAAATGTTTCAGGCATGCGGTACCAGGATTACATCAAAAAAAATATCTGGGCCCCGTTGGGAATGACAACAACTACTTATGAATATGCAGAGGTTCCTCCTGGTAAACTTGCACATGGGTATCGCTGGTTAAATAACAAATGGAATGAAGAGGAATTGTTGCATGATACAAAAGACGGTAGCTGGGGCGCTATGGGTGCGATGATAAGCTCCATTGATGAATTTGCAAATTATATGGCTTTCCATCTTTCTGCCTGGCCGCCAAACAATGCAAAAGACAGTGGGCCGGTCAAAAGAAGCTCAGTAAGGGAAATGCATCATCCCTGGAGATGGAATGGTTTTAATGTAAGCTATCAATTTCCCGGCGGGAGAACATGTGCCATTACTTCGGCTTACGGCTATGGGTTAGGATGGATGAAGGACTGCCAGGGTAAAACGTACATTGCTCACTCCGGTGGCTTACCAGGTTTTGGGAGTCAATGGAGGATCATGCCCGATTATGGCATTGGCATAGTGTCATTTGCCAACCGCACCTATGCCCCCATGGGTTTTGTAAATCTTAAAATACTTGATACGATCATTACGATGGCTGGGTTAAAGCCAATGCAGCTTAGTCCATCAAAAATCCTGGAACAAAGAAAAAATGAGTTGGTAAAAATTTTGCCCGATTGGAGCAATGCGCAACAAAGCGGAATATTTGCTGAGAATTTTTTTCCCGATTACCCGATCGATACGTTGAAAAAACAAGCCAGAGATCTTTATGCAAAAGCCGGGAAAATAATTTCAGTAAAAGCCGTCAACCCGGAAAATCAACTGCGTGGCTCATTCCTTATCGAAGGCGAAAAAATAAATATCGAAGTTTATTTTACCTTGTCCCCGGAAAACCCGCCACGCATCCAGCAATACCACATAAGGGAAGTATCCAAACAAAACTAAATCGAAAAGATATTTGCAAAAGAAAACCAACTTTCAAAAACTGTTTTTATGAAAAAGCAATTTCTTGCCATCTCTGTTGCGCCAATTCTTGCATCTTTATTTTTGGGATGTAACAATGACCCAGAAAAAACCACAACAAAATCAACAACAATATCCCTGGAACTAAAAAGTGCATTTATCAATGGTGACTCCTTACATTATGTGGATGTGGGTAAAGGTGAACCCGTAATTTTTATCCACGGCACATTGGGTGATTACCGGGTATGGCTGCCTCACCTGGACACATTCTCAAAACACTACAGGGTCATTACCTATAGCCGGCGCTATGCGTATCCGAATAAGCAGTTAATAAATGATTCGGCGGATTATACGGCTATGCCCCATGCGAATGATCTTGCCGCATTCATTCAATCTTTAAATGCCGGCCCGGTGCATTTGGTCGGTCATTCCTACGGCGCATATACTGCCCTGATAACTACAATGAAACATCCTGAGCTGGTAAAAAGTTGTGTACTGGGTGAACCACCTGTTGCCCCGCTATTGATGAAGGTACCCGGCGGAGATACCATTGCAGCAAAATTCTTTTCAGTGGCAAAACCCGCAGGTGACGCTTTTAAATCGGGCAATGATGAAAAGGCTGTTTCTCTTTTTACCGGCTGGGTATTGGGTGATACAAATTCGTATAAGAACGTTGCTCCGGAAATTCGTTCTGTCATGCTTTCAAATACCCTTGAATTGAGAGGAGCGGTGCTAAGTACAAAACCTTTTCCCGAACTAACTTGTGATGATATGAAAAAGATAAATACCCCGGTGTTGCTTATGGAAGGAGAAAAAACAACTTCGTTTTTCAGTACTATTACGGACGAGATCCATAAATGTCTGGTCAATAAAGAAAAGGTGACACTACCGGGAGCTTCCCACAAACTTCAAATGGAAAACCCATCTGATTTCAATAAAATCGTGCTTGCATTTATTGACAAGCATTGATCCTTTTCTTGTGACCTGCAGTAAACTGTGATTGACCTAACGCTTTCCCTGGTTACAGAAATAATGTAGCGTTCATGAAAGTCCGGTTGATTTAATCTTTTAGTGTTGCTTCAAGTTGTCCAACAATAAGATTCACGTCCCTGTGCGCATTGTTGTTTAAAACAATGAGGGTTTTCTTTTTATCAATATAACGGATGATCTGCGTTTTATAACCGGGGTTGTCACCGGTATGAGAAACAATTTTTCCGAAAGACGAATCCGTTCTCAGGGACCAGCCAAAGCCGTAATAAGACAAACTGCCATCATTTAAAGTCATGGGCGCAAATGCTTCCTGCAAAGTTGGTTGTTTAACTAGTTTTTCTGTGTACAATGCTTTATCCCATTTCAAAAGATCAGCAGCAACGGAACTTATACGCCCGGGGCCTTTCCTGTTTCCGAGCCAAATGGTATAATCCGAAGAGGGAAATGAATCGGCACGAACATATTTATTTCTTTCGTCAACATAAATATGACCAATCGCGAAATTCCTTGTTGCTTTTTTTTGTTCCAATGTCCTGATATCAGTGCTTTTCATTTTTAACTTTCTGAATATCCATTTCCTGCACATTTCAATGAAATCTTTTCCGCTTGCTTTCTCTGCAATGCTGGCAAGCAGAAGATATCCGGTGTTGCTGTACTCATACTTTTCTCCCGGCTCAAACCGTTTAGGTGGTGCATACTTATTTAAAAAGTCAATACACTCTGGATTGCCTGCAACTTTTGTCTTATCCCAATATTTATCCATGATCTCCTGGTAATCGGGTAGGCCGCCGGTATGGGTAAGCAGATGGCGGATCGTAATTCCTTTATAAGGAATATCGAGAAATTTACTAACCGAATCATCATAATTTAATTTTCCCTTCTCTTTCAGCATCATGATGATCATGGCGGTGAATTGTTTTGAAACAGATGCCAGTTCAAAGATGTCTGAGGTTTGTAAAGGAATTTGTGATTCGAATTCCCGGTAACCGAATGCCTTGTGATAAACAGCGTTTCCGTTTTCCGCGATCAGAGCAACACCACTAAAATCTTTCACCAAAGCAAAGACGGTGTCAAACTGTTTTCGCTGGCCAATTGCAGAAAGAGAAATTAATAAGTAACAAAAAAGTACGTTCTTCATATCGTAATTTCTTAAACCGGCTTTTTCTTTATATAAAGCAGGTGAAGTACCCGGCCTGCATTCACTTCAAACCCTGTAATGACACCTTTGTTATCGCGAAGAAATTTTAAATTGCTCATCCACCAATTCGGACAACTAAATTGATCAGGGCCAATAAGAGACAGTTTTGCGTCCGCAAATTTTCGATGCTGAAGAAACAGGTCGCCATCCTTCACTATCACCGTATATGCTGCCTCGGTTTCTTCATTGTAATAAGTTCCTGCATAGGCGGCGGGTTCTCCTTTCTTTAATTCGACCAAAGGTTGCCGGAAATACTCTGTGAATCCATTGGGATTTTCAACAACGATCCGGGCAACCGAGTCAATTGAAGATGATGTTTCAAACTTCAGGAATGGACCGTCGTTCAACTGGTATTGATTGTTTTCCTTTACTACCAGTTTCCATTCGGTACCACCGGTAGTTTGCCCTGCCTGGCGGTTGAGTAATTTCCCATTGTTCCAGGAGAGATTGAGAATTGCCCCGCGGGAAGATACATATCTGCCAACGAGTTTTTTTAATAAGTTACTATCAGCAAAAAGTAAAGTATTATCGGTTTTTTTTTCTTTCGGAGGCAATAATAGTTCGGCAACCTGCATGGCCATACCATAGGAATTGAACGAAGCAAGATTGCTGAATACAATGATGCCAAGTTGCTGCTCCGGAAACCGGGTGGCATAAGTCCTGAACCCGGCATCCCCACCACCATGGCCAATTTCTTTCCAGCCGTTATACTCACCCATGTTGATAGCAAAAGCGTAGGTTAGCTTTTTCCCGTTATTCAATATCACCTGCGAATACATTTTTTGCAAAAGATCTTTACCGCCAACCTTTCCATGCTCATAATTCATTAACCATTTTGCTTCATCCTCCACGGTCGTAAAAAGACTCGTTGCTCCAACAGTCGAATAACTTAATACACTATGCGAATATCCATTTGATCCGCCGGGTGCATAGGAATACGTGCGGTTGGGTACTATCTCGCGGTAATTATCATGAAAATGAGTGTTACTCATTTCAAGTGGTTTGAAAATAAATTTGTCAGTGTATTCACGAAGAGATAATCCGCTTGCCTTTTTAACGATCTCTGCCAGTAACGTATAGCCGGTATTACAATAAAGCTGTTCTTCTCCCGGCCCAAAATTTAATGCCTTTTGTTTTGACACCAGTTTAATGATATGTTCCTGGGTTATCACATCATCCAGTTGCCAGCCGGCATTGGCAAGCAGTTGCCACTGATCCCTGAGACCGCTGGTATGATGTATAAGATGACGAATCGTTATCTTCTTACCAAAGTCAGGAACATATTCAAGATACTTCCTGATATCATCATCTATTGACAATTTTCCCTGCTGCTCCAGCAACAACATACAAAACGCAACATATTGTTTCGATTCCGATGCAATATGAAATATCGAAGAAGGAGTAATAGGTACATTATATTCCAGGTTTGCCATGCCATAGCCTTTCTTAAAAATCAATTTCTCATTTTTTATTATCGCCACCGCACAACCAGGCGTAGTCGTCGTGTAGCGGCTAAAAAGGCTATCGATTTTCCTGGTTAAGGAATCGTGTAGAGCTTGTCCCATTAATTGGAATGGGAAGAAAAACAAGAAAAGAATATACTTTTTCATATGAATAAGATCACGATAGGTTGTTCGCTTGATTTTATGAAATTAAAATTATTTAATTCTCCGGCTAAAATCTTTCGGTGGTGAACTTCCACCTGGTCTGGATTATTACAAACGATACTCTTTGACTATAAATTCTCTTATTTTGTTGGCTCTTGATTTCAAGGCCTCCATTCTTCGTTTAAGACCCAAATTAATTCCTTTGATATTATTTAGAGTCAGGATCAAACCATTGATCACTTTAGGATCGCTGGACAGTAATTTTACCGGTGTGACGGGACGCACAACCAGGTTCTTATCATCTATCGCCAGGCCATAATCGTTACCATCAAAGATCTCGGGGAAATAGGGTCGCAAGGCACGTCTCCATTCTACCTGTTCCACAAAAATGAATTGAATGTATTCAACTTCCTTATAATAATCTATCATGCTGTCTGAAACACTTTTACTGGATACGAGCCGCATACCGCCCGCATTCCTTAGCTGAACAATTGTCCTGTCATTTACACTAAAGTTATCACTCCGGTGCATCCACCTCAGAAAATAATAGATCTCCCCGGCCGCGGCATTGAGACCGGGATCATTGAATACGCCAATTGTTGAATCGACCCTTGCGATGGTAAGATTACAATATGCAATCTTGTTATTTAAAGTAGCGGTATCTCTTTCGAGGTCTTGCACGAAAGCCCTGATGTATTGCCGTTCCCGGTCTTTCTCAATCTTATGTTCGAGTGAATATTCGGCAAGAAACCCACAGAACACCGCAAGGAACAACATTAAGAACTCCCAAAAATAATGGGTCCATTTTTTCTTGCCCCGGTGTAAGCCGGGGTCTGATGTATGTGCGTGATGGTGAATTTCCATAAAAAATCATTTTAGATCGTATTCGGCTTTTATCACCGTTAACAGATTCTCTGCTTTCTTCGTGATGATCTGCTGCAAACGCAAGTTATTCATTACTACGTACCGAAAGGATGCGAGACTATTTAAGTATTCGCCCAGGTATTCAGAATTTATATTGATGTTTTTTGATACGGCCGGCTTTAATGAATCATTTGAAAAATATGGGCTATCCATGTATAAACCCGTAAGCGAAACTCCATCGATCAACTTATATGCTAACCGAAGTGTG
>DASTIZ010000004.1:0-4738 GCA_035717045.1 Chitinophagaceae bacterium | reverse complement strand
TCATCCAGTGAACCGTCAACCTTAATAGACGCGGTTATCGGTGTTGCAATTAATTCTTTTTTGGCAGAATCAGGCTTAAAAACTCCGGCATCCTGGGAAAAAATAATGAGCGAGCTAAGAGATATGAATATCGTTATTCCCGGTCTTAATAATTTGGCCCTCATAAATCTTGGAAAATAATAAATCTTTATTAGGTAGAGCCTATGAATTTATCAACGGTTGTTTGACGATCTCCGGCGGAAGAAAGGACAATACAGCCGTATGTTTAACGCCGCTTTCTAAAAATCAGAAATCTATATCTTTAAGACAAATCGATCCTCATGCTCATCATGGAAGCGCCACAGACTGTTCAGTGGCCTTTATGGAAAAAGATATTGTTTCGTTTCTTTTTTATTTTCATATCGCTTTACATCGCTCCGTGGACATGGTTGGATTCTGTTCTTTTTGAAATAAAAGCGGAATGGCTTACCAGGTGGTATTCAGACGCGGAAGATTGGGCGGTCCGTCTTGCCAACGATAAAATATTTCATATTAAAAACGTGCTGGTACCGGTGAGTGGCAGCGGTGATACATCATGGGGTTGGGCGCAATTATATTTATTCCTCCTACTTGGCTTTGCCGGTTGTATTATCTGGTCATTGATCGATCATCGCAGAAAAAATTATGTGAGGCTTGACTATTGGCTTTGTCTTTTTACACGGTATTACCTGGCATTGTTTGCATTCGCATATGGGATCATAAAAGTCTTTGTTTTGCAAATGCCTTTTCCGAACCTCAGTATGCAGGCAACATATCTTGGTGATCTTTTGCCGATGCGTTTGTCATGGATGTTCATGGGTTATTCAGGGCCTTATCAATTTTTTTCCGGTGCCATGGAAGTGCTTGCTGGCATTTTGCTGTTGTTTCGCCGGACCGCTACACTGGGAACGCTGGTTGGGGCCGGAGTTTTCCTCAATGTAATGGTGATGAACCTAAGCTATGATATCCCGGTGAAAATATTCTCCATGAGACTTGAATTGTTCTCACTTTTCCTACTTGCGCATGAAAAGGACAGACTGATATCTTTCTTTATAAAAAACAAGCCGGCCGCACCAGCCCATTTGTACAATGTCTCTTTTGCCAGGAAATGGATGAGAATATCAAGGATTGCAATAAAACTGTTGTTTATAGGAGTTATGGTCGTCTTTGTTCTGTACCAAACCTATACCAGATATAAAGAAATAAACGCCACGCCAAAGGCAGGGCCAATTGCAGTTGGCATGTATGATGTAGAAACTTTTGTGATAAATAAAGACACCATCCCTCCCCTGTTGGGTGACACTTTACGCTGGCAGGACATAATTTTTGAAAGAAGATTTGGTACCGTGAAAAGCACCGATACACTGTTCCGAAAACTTTATAATCGAGGCTATTTTTTGTATTCAGTCGATACCATAAAGCATACTCTTGGTTTTAAGAGATTGCCACAGGACACAACATTCGGTTATTTTTTTACTTATGAAATTCCGGATAACAGGACGATCGTATTACGAGGAACATCAAGAAATGATTCATTATTTATTGTACTGAGAAAAAGCAAGCGGCATTTTCAGCTGGCAGAAAAGCAATTTCACTGGCTCAGTGAATCAAACAGGTAGATCAGCGCTTTTTATAAAACCAATCGTTATCTTTCAGTAAATATTCAATATGGCCAATCCGCATCATCGAAAAAAGCATAAGGCGCATTTAAGGCAATTTCAGCAAAGAACTGCCGCACAGACAGGTGAGTCAAAAGAAAAAGCAAGTGCAAGCACAGTATTTGCTGTTACCGGTGCCGTTGTAGGCATTGCTGTTTTATATTTTGCCACGCAGGGAGATTTTATCTGGGCGATTGGCGGTGGTGTAATTGGCGGAGCTATTGGTTATTTGATCGGTAAAGGTGTAGATAAAGCGCCAAAAAAATGATTTCGTTAGTCCTGGTACAAAATTGTGCAACTGTGCGGGTTCATGAGAAATTCGTCCTCTAATGTCTTGGCGTCTTTAGCCAACACATTATTCTCGATAGCAATCTTCCATTTTCCGATTGGCAAAAAATGCGACCGTTTTGTATTATGGCCATTAAAATATACCAGGATGCTTTTCCATTTATCATGTACCTTCTCTCCCCTGATCTTATACGCAATCATTCCTTTTTGTCGATCCCCTAAAAATTGAATATTTTCTGCAATTTGCTTTGCATTCGTCATTCGAAACGCTGGATGTTCTTTTCTCATCTTGATTAATCCTTTCACATACTCAAATACTTCTTTGTTCACTGTTTTTAAACTCCAATCAATTGCATTGATACTATCCGTTGATTCAAAACTATTCTCCACTCCCTGCTTTGTTCTCAGGAATTCCGTGCCTGCATGCAAAAACGAAATTCCCTGTGATGTCAACACAATAGACAAAGCAAGTTTATGCATTTCGATTCGTTCTGCATCGGTAGCATTCTTAGCAGAGGCTTTGAGTTTATCCCACAACACATGATTATCGTGACATTCGCAATAGGTGATCGTATTCCATGGTTCTGCTGAATAGGCAGCTTTCGAATAATTCACCTTTGAATAATCTACCTGTGGATGCTTGCAAGCAGCAACAATTCCAAATTTTAGACTCTCTTCCATCCCCGGTTTACCGCTTGCAAAGCCTCTGTCCTCGTGTTCAAATACACTTCCTTTTATTCCGTCCCGGATATCATCACTGAATACAGCAATACGATTCAGCTTGTAAGCATATTTTTTTAACGCTCTCAATGAATCGGGCAGTGGTGACGAACCGGCGGTCCATCCTTCTCCATACAATAAGATGTCGGGTTTAATTTTATGAAGTTCTCTTGAGATCAAATTCATTGTTTCAATATCATGAACTCCCATCAGGTCAAATCGAAAACCATCAATATGATATTCTTTTACCCAATACAATACTGATTCAAGCATGAATTTTCGCATCATGTAACGTTCACTCGCTGTTTCATTACCACATGCTGTAGCATTTGAAAACTTCCCATCTTTTGTTTGGCGGTAATAATATCCTGGCACTAATTGATTGAGATACGAATCTTCGGTCAATCTAGTGTGATTATAGACCACATCCATTACCACTCTCAGGCCATTTTTATGAAATGCCTGCACCATCTGTTTGAATTCTTTTATTCTCGTCATTCCATCATAAGGATTGGTAGAATAAGACCCGTCAGGGACATTATAATTTAACGGATCATAACCCCAGTTGTACTGAGGTTTATCGGGTTTACTTTCATCAATTGAATAAAAATCAAAAACAGGAAGCAAATGAACATGTGTAATTCCTAATTCTTTAATATGATCAAGTCCTGTTGAAAGACCTTCCGCATTATTAGTTCCTGTTTCAGTTAATCCTAAATATTTTCCTTTATTCCTAATTCCTGAATTCTCCGCAATGCTTGCATCACGGACATGTAATTCATAAATGATCGCATCGGTCTTGTTTTTAAATACCGGGCTTTTATCTCTTTCCCAACCAGGAGGGTTTGTTTCTTTCAGATCAACCACCACGGCTCTTCGGCCATTTACGCCAACAGCTTTTGCATAGGGATCGGGAACTTCGTTCAGCCATTTTCCATTTATTTGAACTCTGAACACATAGAACTGTCCCTTCAGGTCACCGGGGACTTGTGAAACCCATACGCCGTCAACCGCTTTTTTCATATCAACGGTTGATTCGGCAACACCATGCAATCCTTCTTTGTAAAAAATTAATTGTGCCTTTTCTACAGTCGGTGCCCAGATTCGAAACGTGGATTGGGTCTTTGAATAAGTGAGTCCAAGATCTGTTCCCTTATAAACAGGATAACTATCATAGATGATTTTCTGTGATCGCGCTGAGAATGTATAAAGAAGCCAGCCGATGATCATAATAGTTTTTCGCATTGGATCAAGTCTAAATTTAATAAACGAATATATCTTCTACTAACGAATGTGAGGATAAATTTCATAAAAATCATCCGGCGTGATATTTTATCGTGTAAATTGACGCCGAATTAAAAACGATTGCAATCATGGGTGATTTCCAGATCAAAAAACAACCAAAAGAGTATGATGTAGTCATTGTGGGTTCAGGCGCTGGTGGTGGAATGGCCGCCTATGTATTGGCTACAAAAGGACTGAGTGTTTGCCTGCTCGAAGCGGGTTACATGTACGATCCACAGAAAAATGTCACTCAATTAAAAAACCCATGGGAAAGTCCGCGACGCGGCGCTTCTACAAAACTTCGCCCTTTTGGTGATTTTGATGCAAGTTATTATGGTTGGGAAATTGACGGGGAACCGTACACAAAAGCATCGGGCACTGATTGGCTCTGGTGGCGTGCAAGAATGCTGGGAGGAAGAACCAATCACTGGGGAAGAATTTCACTTCGTTTCGGACCAAAAGATTTCAAAAGAAGAAGTATTGATGGACTTGGTGATGACTGGCCGATCGGTTACGATGAAATCAAACCATACTATGACCGCATTGATGAATTGATCGGCATATTTGGAACCAATGAAGGCCTGGAAAATGATCCTGATGGAATTTTCTTACCACCTCCAAAACCCCGATTGCATGAACTTTTTATCAAACGTGCGGCGGAGCAAGCGCAGGTGAAAGTGATCCCTTCGCGTCTTTCCATCATGACCAAAAAGATAAAGAGCACGACGGATGATCGGAACGCATGTTTCTTTTGCGGACAATGTAATCGC
>DASTIZ010000003.1:0-6108 GCA_035717045.1 Chitinophagaceae bacterium | reverse complement strand
ATTCAATTCCGCCGTCCAATATTGAGTATATAGAAGTGTATATGGGACCCGAAGCATCGCAGTTTGGAACAAGGGGCGGCAATGGGGCTATTGTTGTAAAAACCTCCAACCAAATTCGTGATAAAAAAGCTGATAAGGAGAGGCAGATCATTGTTGCTTCCGGTTTTTATAAAGACCAGAATTTTTATCAACCACCTTATGATAGTTATGCAGTAAGAGAAGCAACCTTCAATGATAACCGTGCAACTATATACTGGAATGGAGAAGTGATCACTGATAGTACCGGTAAAGCAAGCGTTTCATTTTATACTGCCGATCTGAAGAATGATTATACAGTTACCGTGGAGGGAATAACAGAGAAAGGGGAGTTGATATTTAAGACGTATACGTTAAAAAAGAAATAGACTGCCTAACAGGAGTAATGAAATATCGTCCACTGAAGAGATTGACCAACCATTGGAGACCCACAATTAAACCGTGGGCTTTTTGTGACACTTCAGGGTGTTTGAGGAGTTTGCTTGGTCCCCGACCCAGTCGGGCTGTTCGCAATCAGGCCTCCTTCCCATGACAGTGCTTGTACTTCTTGCCACTACCACATGGACAAGGATCATTCCGCCCGATCTTGGGAGCTACTTTCACCGGTGTTTGTTTTACCGCAGCCCCGGATGGGTCATAATAATCTTTTTCATTGGCTGCATAATCCTGACCTGCTGTATCGATCTCTTCTTTGTTTGCTTTTAGTTTGCTCAGGTCGGTTTTTTCACGACGGCCTTCTTTCAAAGGAGCTTGTTGTTCCTGCTGTGGTAACGCTGCATGACACATAAATGAAACGATATCCCTGTTCACTTCACTGTCCATATTCTTGAACAAATTGAAGGCTTCCATTTTATAGATCACCAACGGATCTTTTTGTTCGAGATATGCGGTCTGCACACTTTGTTTCAGGTCATCCATTGCACGCAGGTGTTCTTTCCATGCATCATCAATTACGGCCAGTGTAATATGGCGTTCCAATGCATCCGAAAGTTCCAGGCCGTTGGTGTCTAGTGTCTTTTGCATATTCGTCAACACGTTGATGATCTTACGGCCATCGCTGAATGGCACAACCACATTTTCAATATGATTGCCCTGAGTCAAACGAATATTCTTAAATACAGGCATTGCCTGTTTTCTTATCTCTTCTTTTTTGCGTTCATAATTTTCTGTGGCTTCATTGTACAGTTTTTCGATCACTTCATTTTCGTCGCCTTTCAGAAATTCTTCTTTGCTGATTTTGGTGTCCATTCCAAAATTCACAATGCAGTCGAGCTTGAAACCTTCATAATCTTCCTGCTCACGATAAGTGCTGATCAGACCTTCGGCCACAACCGAGAAGGCATTATCAATATCAAGCGCCAGGCGTTCACCAAACAAGGCATGCTGGCGCTTACCATAAACAACATTCCGTTGTTTGTTCATCACATCATCATATTCCAGCAATCTTTTACGGATACCAAAGTTGTTCTCTTCTACTTTCTTTTGTGCTCTTTCAATGCTGGAAGTGATCATGCTGTGTTGAATCACTTCCCCTTCTTTGTAACCAAGGCGGTCCATGATCTTGGCAATACGTTCGCTGCCGAACATCCGCATCAGGTCATCTTCAAGAGCAACATAGAACTGAGAAGTACCGGGATCACCCTGCCTTCCTGCACGACCACGCAACTGCCTGTCCACACGACGGCTATCATGACGTTCCGTGCCAACAATAGCCAGGCCCCCGGCATCCTTTACACCGGGCCCCAATTTAATATCGGTACCGCGTCCCGCCATGTTCGTTGCGATAGTAATAGCGCCTGCTAAACCAGCTTCCGCAACGATCTGTGCTTCGCGGGCATGTTGTTTTGCGTTCAATACATTGTGAGGTATCTTTTTTACCTGCAACATTTTGCTCAGCAATTCACTTACTTCCACTGAAGTGGTACCCACAAGAACAGGCCGGCCCGCATTTCGTAATGCTTCTATTTCTTCAATTACAGATTTATATTTTTCTCTCTTGGTTTTGTAAACAAGATCCTGGTGATCTATGCGGACCATTGGAAGATTGGTGGGGATCGTAACCACGTCCAGTTTATAAATATCCCAGAGCTCTTTTGCTTCTGTTTCTGCTGTACCCGTCATGCCCGCGAGCTTATGATACATGCGGAAATAATTCTGCAAGGTGATCGTAGCATAAGTTTGTGTAGCGGCTTCGATCTTTACATTTTCTTTTGCCTCGATGGCCTGGTGTAATCCATCGGAGTATCGTCTTCCTTCAAGTATACGGCCGGTTTGTTCGTCTACAATTTTAACAGCGCCGTCTAGAACGACATACTCCACATCTTTCGCAAATAACGTATAGGCTTTAAGAAGTTGCTGCACCGTATGGATCCGGTCTGCTTTTACCCTGAAGTCATTTAATGCCTCTTCTTTCTTATGCATTTTTTCATCGGGATTGCCTTCTGCTTTCTCAATTTCCGCCAAACGAACACCAATATCCGGCAATATAAAGAAGTCGGCATCTTCACCTGACTTGGTGATCATGGCAATCCCTTTGTCCGTAAGATCAACAGAATTGTTTTTTTCGTCGATATGGAAAAGTAATTCTTCATCCACCTTGGGCATTTCTTTTTGCTGATCGGCCAGATAATAATTTTCGGCCTTTTGCATTTTTACCTTGATGCCCCCTTCGCTTAAGAATTTAATGGTTGGTCCATATTTGGGCAATCCACGATGAGCCCTGAATAAATTCAATCCGCCACTTTTTGGATCATCATCACCCTCAGCAATTTTTTTCTTTGCTTCGTTCAGGTTGGCCCGTACAATTCTCTCTTGCGCTTCTACCAGTTGTTGTACCCTTGGCTTTAATATATGGTATTGCTGATCTTCACCCTTTGGAATGGGACCGGAAATGATCAATGGCGTTCTGGCATCATCGATCAATACGCTATCGGTTTCATCCACCATGGCGAAGTGGTGCTTTCGCTGCACCATTTCCTCCGGAGAATGAACCATGTTATCGCGGAGATAATCAAAACCAAATTCATTATTGGTGCCATACGTAATATCGGCGAGGTAAGCTTTTCTTCTTTCATCACTGTTGGGTTGATGCTTATCGATGCAATCGACAGTGATGCCAAGCCATTCGAAGATCGTTCCGTTCCACTCCTGGTCACGACGGGCCAGGTAATCATTCACCGTTACAATATGAACACCTTCACCGGCAAGTGCATTTAAATATGCAGGCAATGTGGAAACAAGAGTTTTACCTTCACCTGTTGCCATTTCTGAGATCTTTCCCTCGTGCAGGACAACACCACCAATCAACTGCACATCATAATGCACCATGTTCCATGTAACCTGCCCGCCGGCAGCCGTCCACGAATTCCTGAAAATTGATTGATCGCCATCTCCCGAAGAAGTCCCTGGGACGATCTTTACATAATCTTTTTTTACACTGAGGTCACGGTCCATTTGTGTTGCCGTTGCCATGATCTCTGTGCTTTCCTTAAATCTTCTTGCAGCTTCTTTTACCACGGCAAATGCTTCGGGTAAGATCTCTTCTAACGCTTCTTCAATTTTTTTATCGCGGTCTTTTTTCAGCTTGTCTACCTGTTGATAAATAGCATCTTTGCCTAACAAGTCATTAAATGAAAGTCCTTCCGCGCTTTTATTCGCAGCTGCGATTTCCTCATCGATCGCAGTAAGGTGAAGTTTTATACGTTGACGAAATTCCTCTGTTTTATTGCGCAGTTCATCATTGGTCAGTGATCGATAAGAATCAAAATACTGGTTGATCTTTATAACGGTAGGCTGGATCTTCTTTACATCCTTCTCCGATTTACTGCCGCCAAATAGTTTGGAAAATAAACTCATAAAATCTTTTCAAATTAAGTTATGTTTAAATCCTCTTTAGTGTCCCGATCACTATTGGGATTAGGGATGTCAAATAAGGCGCTACATTGATTGACTAGCCAATTTGACAGACATTCAAAGAAAGGTCTTTGAAGGGAGGCAAAGATAAGGCTAAGTTTCTGCTTTACGTCCCTGAGATTCAACGCTCCTCATTGCGAGGCCGTAGCGAATTGACGTGTTAATTTGAACCACGCGGCCGAAGCATTCTGCTTCACTGGTTAGGATAACCAGCCTTAGCGAGTGCATTGAGTTGCATTCATTGTTTAATAATCTGCCGCCGTAGCAATCCTACCTGCTTGCCTTCTCTAAGCGAAGCGAACTGTTCAACATCAATAATTCACTCCACCAAAACTTATTTTCGTGCTTTATCGTTTCATTAAGGAACTTTAACCTGCGAAAAAGTATAAATCACAAATGTTTGGTATGAACCGAAGAAATGTTTTTCTCTCAACCTCAACCTTAACCTCAACCTTAACCTTCGCTTTGCTCACAATGACGTCCTGTACCAGTGATGAGATCGGCAACGTCAAAGATGTAAATCCTGATGCCATTTACTTTGACTACGAGATATGGGCCGATGAAACAAATCCCGAGGTGACCGTGCACCTGCAATACCGGATGGGAGGTAAGAATGGGACAACACTCGTTCTTGAGGAACCAAGCAAAGTATTGCTGGATGGGGAGCAATTGAACCTGGATAGTGCAAAAGTTACGGGTGCTTACTATGAAGTGCAAAAACCGGCGGCTTCATTTGCAGGTAAGCATACCATTACGTTTACCGATCCGAATAAAAAAGAATACAAAGAAGAATTTGAATTTGTTCCTTTCACGCTTGATTCCATTTCACCTGTAATGAATCGTGGTGACCTTGTATTTACGTTCAAAGGACTTGAGCCGGTTGATGTGATTGATGTAGCACTCACCGATACATCTTTTACCAGTGCAGATATCAATGACACGGCGACCGTAAGAAATGGCAGGCTGGTTATTTCTGCAAACAGGCTTACTGCGCTGGTGAATGGTCCCATCAATCTTCAATTTTATAAAGATGCCATAAAACCGATAAAGAACGGCACAAGGGAAGGGGGAAGGATCCTGATCCGCTATGGTTTGAGGAGAGAGTTTGAGCTTATAGATACGTCAAGCCAACGATAATTAGGGTTTAAAAATCCTCTGGTTTTTTACTCCCGACCCCGTACTTTTGCGGCCGATTTCCACCGGTTACAGGGTTCGATGGTTTAAAGGTTCAATGTTCATCATAAAACAGCCTTTCAACCCTTCAACCTTACACTTTAAACGAAAAAATATGGCAGGTCAGCTCAAAGAAGTGCGCAACAGGATCAAATCAGTACAGAGTACGCAGCAGATCACTAAGGCAATGAAGATGGTGAGTGCGGCCAAACTGCGTCGTGCACAGGATGCCATTATTCAAATGCGTCCTTACGCAAAAAAGATGCAGGAAATGCTTAGCAATATCGTAAGCAATGCCGGCGGTGGCGACGGAATGGTGCTCGCCGTTGAAAGACCGGTTGAGAAAGTATTGCTGATCGTCATCACCAGTGACCGCGGTCTTTGTGGTGCATTCAATGCAAACCTGATCAAACTTGCCAAAGCTGCAATCAATGAAAGATATTCAACTCAATTCAAAAAAGGCAATGTAGCTATCTGGAGCATTGGTAAAAAAGGCTATGAACATTTTCTGAAAAACCGTTTTAATGTTTCGGATGCCTACAAAGACATTTTCCTTCACCTGAATTTCGAAAGTGTCCAGCAGGCGGCTCAAGCTGCGCAAAAAGGTTTTGCAGAAGGCCGGTTTGATGTGGTAGAAATTATTTACAGCCAGTTCAAAAATGCAGCGACCCAACGGTTCGAAGTAGAGCGGTTTTTACCAATACCCAAAGTGGCAGCTAAGGCGGGCGCTACAAAGGCGGATTTTATTTATGATCCTTCAAAAGAAGCTTTGATTGCCGAGCTGTTGCCCAAGATCCTCAACACCCAATTATATAAAGCCGTTCTTGATTCCAATGCGTCTGAACATGGTGCCCGTATGACGGCAATGGATAAGGCCAGTGATAATGCACAGGAAATGTTGCGCACACTAAAGATCTCTTATAACCGCGCTAGACAAGCGGCGATCACGACGGAGTTGACAGAGATTGTAAGTGGGGCGGCGGCATT
>DASTIZ010000002.1:0-8888 GCA_035717045.1 Chitinophagaceae bacterium | reverse complement strand
TTCCAGAAAACGAATTCGACTTACTAAACCGAAATATTGCCTGGAACTTATTAGGCGAATTCTTAATTACACGATATGCCTCTCCCGAATTTTTTTCAGGATTCATATACATCAAAGCCATGGCTACCTGGTGTCGGTTGGGTTGAAAAACAGCGGGATTGTTAAGCCGCATCATTTCTGCACGGGCAGAATCCAGTAAACGTTGGGCTGACTCCGGCGATTCCTCCTTTAATGATATCAATTGACTGGCATAAGCATAAAGCGATGAACGATTTACTTCTTTTTTAAAAACATTGAGAAGTGAATAAGCCAGGTCGAATCTGTTGTTTGCACTTAAAGAAGCTATCGCTTTCCCGACGAGTTCGAAAGAATAACTATTGACAAAATTGAAATTTTTATACTGAAAAGAGTTGAGCAGTTTATCCGGCTGAATTTTTTCAAGGCATGCAATGCCTTTTTCTCTTTCATTTTGTTTAAAAGCCTGTTCGCTCATGTGCAGATAGAGGATTGTAAGATCAGCTGATTGATTCGCCTTTCGCTCTTCCAATTTCAAAGAAAGTTTATCCATTAACACTGCTGGCAGCGGGTCCTGAACAAAAAAATTACGGGAACACATGACAACCTGGTAATCCAGCAGCCAAAGTTCAAAATACCTCAGCTCGTCACCGCTTTTATATAATGAATCAAAAAGGTTAGTATTCATTAGGTAGCTGATAAACGCCGGTGAATAATAGAATTGAATAATGCTGCGTGGCTCAAATGGATGAAACGGAACCCGATAATCAGGAAATAAAAACAGGAACTTACGGGGCACAGTCATCACATCGGACCCGGAAGTTCCCACGACGGAGATATTCTGTTCTAAAAAATCCTTTGGTACCTGCTGATAATAATTAACAGCATCCTTATAAAGCTGATCAGTTATTGTTTGTACGGTATCCCTTACTTCATTGCGGAAAGAAAATAAAATACCTTCATTTTTAAGAACAACCGCAAGGTTAAAATTCCGCTCGCTATTGTCCTGAATTTTAAGAATCTCTTCTTTCAGTTTACTAAAGAAGAAAGACATCATGTCATCGGGGGAAAAAACTAAATTCATATTACCCAGTGACTGTCCACCCCCTCCTGCATAAAAATTGGTATATCCATTTTGAAAGGGTTCAAACATCGCCCTTGATACAAGCCGGTTATGAAACTCTACGGTACTGATATTTTTCCGGTCACAATATCCCAGTACAAATTCGTTGAGGTATTCTATAGTTCCATAAGTATAGAAAACAGCAGCAATATTGGCCGCATTTTCAATGTGCGTGGCATAGTCGTTTTGATAAAAGTTTTCCTGGTATCGCAACAAAGTATCCATGCATTGCAAAACCATTCCAGGTCTTCCTGCTGCTGCATATAAGTATGCCAGGTCCTGGTAAAGACCATTGAACCGTGGCCCGTAATTTTGTGAACCACGTACCATCAACTTGTCTTTTTGATAATTTTTTTCAACCCAATTGGTTCTTGACGCAGATTCAAAAGGAGAAAGAATCTTCAATAGCTGACTAAGCTCTTCAGAAGAAAATATTTTATAATTAATCCCATTCTCCAAAGCCAGGCTTAAGAATTGAATATCATTAAAGCCTTCCGGCTGATCTTTAAGAATACGCAGAGCCCATCGGGCAGAACGAGCTGCATTTCTGGTAATAAGTGATCCCAATGAATCATTTTGATTTATAAAATATGCAAACCGGGCAGTGACTGAATAATCATGTATCAGTTTCAGGGCTTCAGAAATTTCCCGGTTATTGGCCGTGACATTTAATT
Organism: Chitinophagaceae bacterium; assembly: GCA_035717045.1. Lineage (GTDB taxonomy): Bacteria > Bacteroidota > Bacteroidia > Chitinophagales > Chitinophagaceae > VBAS01. The sequence continues at coordinate 7,076 of DASTIZ010000002.1, read as the reverse complement.
GCTCCAATAAACTATCAGCAATGGTCAGGCTCTGCAATATCTCTTTTTGTGGTTCTTTTTTTCCCTGATTTACTAATTGGGTGGCAATGCCCGTGGCAATTCTAATTTTCTGCCCGGAATCCTTTACGGCATTTATTGCCTCCGGGACGGTTAGGCTTCCCAAAATGAGTTCTTCAGTAATTACAGGAACCGGAAATTCCAGGCTCAATTTGGATTGATTCGCGATCTCAAAGGAATTTTCTTTGATGGTCTTCAGCACATAATCATTTTGCTTGCGTAAATAATCCCTTACAGCAAACGAGCTCAGCAACAGCACTGCAATCAATCCTAATACAGCAGCTATACGTTTCGGGCCATATCGCATTATTGTCCGCGTAACCACATGTTTGCTTGCACTTCTTGAAAGGAATTCCCCGGAATTATCAAGTACTTTTTTTGCATTGGCCAGTTTTTTATCCTGTTCAATTTCTTCCGGAAGGTAACGGGCAATCCAATGGGCATTGGGTCTGGCCGTCCGGAACCAATTCTCAAAATATGTCAGCGGACCAATTGGCATTAAGAAATCTTTTGACTTACCGCTATTCACCCATCGGTTTAGTTGTTGTTCAAAGTCAAGCGAAATAGTATAATTGTCAAACTCCTCTTTAGCCCAACGCTCCAGGTATTCCCAATTTCGAATTAAGCTTTCGTGAGTAATATCAAGCACATCATTTTCCCTGAGTGTTTGACTTTCCTCGTTATCCAAAATAAAGGGACGAATAAATGTATTACCCGGCTCCCTGAAAATGTTCAATACTTCACCAACTTCTTTCGTTCCGAATTCAGGGTTGCCTAAAATATTGGTGATCTCTTTCAGCGTCATCCGGTTCCGAACTGCGCGGCTCTGGTCAATTTTGGTAAGACAGATAAAAGCATTTTTTACAATTGCTTTCGCATCCTGATCCGAAATTTTTCTTCCTGTTTTTTGTGTATAATATTCGGCTGCTTGTTCAAAGAGCTTATTCGTATGCGTATCAAGTACGTTTTGCAGATTTGGTTCATGATAACATGCTTTGATATCCGATGGGAGGTTTTCAAACCATTTACTAAATCTGTCAATATGTTCATCAGGCAATTCATTGACCGGCATTCCCCCTACCATAGCATAATGGATCAGATCCATCTCTTCTTTTCCATTATCAGCTGCGTGCCATATCTGGTTAAGGGCATGTTGCAAAATGGGAAGTTGATCAACACCCTCTGTTAAATCATGAATAAGCCGTTCTGTTAAACGTCTTGTAATCCGGTTGCCGCTCAAGATAGCCGGCTCTTCAATCACTTGTTGTAGTTGTGTGCGATTAAGACGTGGTACAAAAAACTGGGAGAACCCGATATATTCCGGTAATCCGCGAAATGCCGCACATTGCCCGATGTAATCCGAACGCATAGTGAAGACAACATAAATAGGCAAATCTTCTTCGAGTGCAATACGAGCAGTTTCCAATAATAGATTCAGCACAAGATTGGAATCACCGGATGGTACGCCCTTATGATAATTTTCCGGGTTGGTAAAGAATTCTTCAAACTGATCGACAAGGATTATGAGGTTAGCCGCTTCACGTCTAAGGGCAGCTTTTCCACGATCATCAGCCGACCGCCAGGCCATAGAATTCAGATCAACATATTTCTTTGAATTTTTGTATAAATCTATAATGGCAGAGAAACCATGATTTAATTCAGCCTGAACTGTATTAACATTGGCAATATCCAACTGCCTGGCAATTGATTTACATAAATTCTGAAAAGGTGTGCGTTCCGGCCTGAAATCAACGACACACCAATGTGTGTATTTTGATTTTAGAAAGCCTGACCGTGCATTAGGAATAATCCCGGCATATATCAGAGAAGACTTTCCATCACCCGATGCGCCGGTAAGCATTAAGAATTTATTTCGCTGCAGTTGCTCTGTTGCCTGGTCAATATCATCTTCTCTCCCTTTAAAATAAAGTGATTCATCTTCGGTAAATGAGCGCAACCCGGTATATGGACAAATCAGTTCAACCTCGAGCATAATGGCAGCTTAATCCTGGTTTAAAAAAATGATCAGATTAATGTAAATGGTTATGATAAGTATATCTGATTATATTATTTATGTTTCAATTCAATTACAAAACATCAATTTCGCAAAAAATGTCTTTGTTAAACGACTTTACGGTACACCTTTTTTACTTCTGTGGGAATGGTTTCTTTAGGAACTATGGAAGATGTTACACGGGGTGCTTTAAAATTCCGGGCCAGGTTCGTTTGTGGATTGTCTTCACCAACGAGAAACATGGGAGTCGGTGAAGAAGCGCCACCCACCTGTTTCCATATCTGTTTAATAAACGGAAGAGCCCAGTCGGCAGCATATTTAAAATACACTACAGCCAGTTTACTTTTTGGGATTTGTTGAGAGGACATCTCCCTATAGGATTCCTCTCCTTCCGGAAGAATATTCAAAGTTTCCACAGGAAACTCGAGACTCAATTCATCGACAATGTGTATGGCTTCCTGTTCATCCTGTTGATTGAAAATAAAAAATATATCAGTGTCCTTGGAATCATAAATTTTAGCGTCTTGCTTCATCATGACTACCCGCATGTCATCAACAAGTTGCATAGGTCCCTGGCTATTAGAAAACATCATGTTCCGGGTAATATTGTTACGGATGTATTTAATAAAATTCTGTTGAGCCGGTTTTATTGTTTTACTGCTATCAGGCGAAAGCCATACGAAGACATTAAAGTCGGCACCCGCGGAATCAATTTTCTTTTTTGCTTCTAGGAACTGGTACTGGGGGAAGGATGTTTCGTCATCCGATTCAAAACGCCTTCCAAACTCGCCACTGAGCATGTGCAGGGAACAGACACATTTTCCAATATCTTCCGCCGTTTTTTTCTTGAAGGTTTCATCATCAGCCGGACAATCTACAGTGGGTAATACATTAAATCCGGCTTTTTGAAGTATGATAGCCATTTCTTCACGACTTTCTTTAAGATCACTGGATGTCCAGGCCAGATAAATATTCGGTCGTAGACGGTCGATCACCTGTACTTTTATCGCGGATGATATTGAAGTTGAAATAACATTAGGTACTATTTGACGCGCAGTCGGGTGATATGAAGGGGAATCAACGGGACTTACCTGTTGAGTCATTTTTATTCCGGAAATAATTTCTTTTATTGCGTTTGCTGCTTTATTGATCTGATTTCGATACATAGGTCTCAATGCAGTAGTTAGCTTTTCATCATCTACAGGGCGTAAAGGGCGGTTGACCCCTTCATCCCTGTAAATAAAATCAATAGATCTCAAAGCTCCCGAAAGTGCCGATTCCAGTAATCTAACATCTTCAGTATCTATATCATGAATTTTAATAGGGATGATTCTCGAAACGGTATTACCATTTGCCAATTTTATAGTGCTGCCAATAGGATCATTGATTATTTCATGCTGAAATATTTTGAACTCGTTTTTCCATACCGGTGAATTGACATCGCAATATGTTTGGGAGATAACAGGAATAAAAATCAGGGATTTTATTTTTGGTGCGGAAGATCCACCGTCTTGTTGAAACCCCTCACGTTTTTCTTCAGGATTTTTATCAAAATAGATAGTAAGCTTGTCCTTTAATGTTGCACTTAACTCCTGGTCGAGTTTTTCCACAAATTCTGAAACCCATCCATCGTATTTGTTATCATTAAATCGATAACTGATATGAATATCGTAATCATATTCGGGTAAAATGGATGACTTCGTAAGTCTCTGGCTCTTTAGCTCATTTGTTCCTTTTCCCGCCGAAAATATTTTATAAACGCGGATAGAGTCTTTTACATTTTTTAGATTTTCTACCCGGACAAATTCCGAACTGATATCATTTTTATTAGATAAATCGCGTTGAACCGATTCAGAAACAAAAATACCGCCTGGAGGAGCTAAAGCCTGAAGGCGGGAAGCGATATTAACTGCATCGCCAAAAATATCGCCATTCTCAAAAACCACTTCACCCAGATGTATGCCGATATGTAGTTCAAAAGCCTTTGAACTGGCGCATGCATCCTGGATTTTAATAGCTGCGTATACGGCGTTACTTACAGCGGGAAAACTAGCCAGAACCCCATCCCCAAGTTCTTTAATCCACTGTCCACCAAATTCTTCGATGATGGGTCTTTGTATCTCTCTGCTCTTGCGTAACAGTTCAAAAGCTTTTTGTTCGTTATTCCCCATCAAGGCTGTATATCCAACAATATCAGTAAACATGATGGCGGCGAGTTGGCGAAATTGAGACATGCCAGAAAATTAGGTAAAAAAAGTCGATTCGCGGAAATTAATTCAAAAATCGTGAGTGAAAAAAAATGACAATAAAAAAGGATAAACGTTAAATGTATCAAAAGGGGTTAAATGGGAAAAATAGCATAAGAAGCCTAAAGGATAAATTGGCATAAGCCAATTATCTTTTCGTATGAACCAATCCAGATTAATACTCATGTTAATTTTGGGATTTGTATGATCTTAAATTATCCATTGAGTCCAACCATATCTATGTGCAATAAATCCACGGTACAATTAAAGACTATTGCTCCGGAAAAATCAGCAATTTCTGAAGAGTTCAATAATGAGGCAGGAACTGAACATGAAAACAGTAAGAAGCGCAACTGTCGAATTTCATGACTACTAACCCCTGGGTCTGTTTACTTCCACCACTATCAATCTTAAGGTAGTTTTTCCAATATTTTTTGCCGAGTGGGTTGAAGCAGGAAGGACTACAGCCATATCCTCTTTGAATTCAATAGTTTGCTTATTGCCATCCATTGAAGTCAATTCAACCGTACTACCTTCAAGGACATATAACGCGAAATCAGGGTGCGCATGCATTATGGAAGAATCACCGGGTTTGTAAGTTCCTTCTAAAATTCTAATATTTAATGTGTCGGATAACTTTTTGTATAAGTCCGGTGAAATAACAGTTACACTTCGGGAGCTATCGAAAGCAATTGCGCCGGGCGTTTCTGTACGCCGTGACGTGGTATCAGATAATTCCTTATCATTTTTTGGATTTTGAGTGTTACAGCTAATAATCAGGAAAATAAAAATTGTAGACATCAGCCTTTCAAAGTATACTTTGTATTTCATATAAATTGTTTTGAATTCATTTAGGTAATGTTGTCAAGAGCATTTCATTAAATAACAGTGGATAGATTCATTTTTGTGAATTTGCAAACCCGGACAAATTGTAAACCGGATGTTGAAGTTATATTATTCTGATAAGATATATGCGTTCAGTCCGAAACGCAGGCGATGAGGGCTGAGAACCCACGCGCCAACAAATAAAAGGCATTAGTTGTGGACGATTCATCTGTCACTGGTTTCACTTATCCTTTTACTTTTTGCTCGCGGAAACAAGAAACGCTGAAACGTTTCCAGATTAGGGTGTCAGCGAGCCAGTTGCGGAGAGAGAGGGATTCGAACCCCCGGACCTTTTGGGTCAACGGTTTTCAAGACCGCCGCATTAGACCGCTCTGCCATCTCTCCGGCGCAAAAATAGCTTCACACCGGCTATTGGCAAAATCGTTTTGAGAATTAGTGCTTTGTTAAAGATCACTCACAGGCGATCTAAGTTGCAGCTGCTTGTGATCACCACACATTCCTGGGACAGGTATCGCCATATTTGTTTCCAATAATGAAGCCCCCAATGATCTCGTGAGTTCCTTTTGTATAATTGTTCAACGTAGAAGTAGTAAAATCATAAGCATAGCCGACGTTTACGGTATTGCCCACGTTCAAGCCTGCCATGCCGGCAAACCCATCTTCATGCCTGTAGCTGCCCCCCAACCATAGCAGATCGCGGTATTGAAACTTTGTATTTAATTCAAACTGGACGGGTAGGGGATCAACATATTTTATCGTCACCGAAGGCGTAAAATTGATGTCCTCCCGGATTAAGTCTTAGCTTCTAAAAATCAGGGGAGTCTCAATTTTTCTTCCATTCTTCTGCATGTATGCCAAACCCCCACATTCGAACATTTTGTCTACATCATGTATAAATAAAAAAAGCAAGGGCCACACAATTGCGATGTGGCCCTTGCGTGGATAATTTACTCGTCTACTTTTTAACTGCGACGGGAGATTGTTCCTTCCGGGTTCTTTTGGCAGCTGCACCATCTGATAATACATTGCTCAAAGCGACTCTTACTTTATTCTTAAACCCACCGGATACTTTCATGTGTTTACCTTTCATGAGTGCATCATAGCCATCTTGTGCCACTTTTTTTGCATCCTCAAGTTTACCTCCTTTGGCAACTTTTGATTGCTGCATATCTGCCTTATTAAAGAAGTCTGTATCGGTTGCTCCGGGCAATAACACCATTACGGTAATTCCTTTATCTTCCACTTCTGCTGCAATAGCCTGAGTGAATGATTGGACAAAGGCTTTTGTACCGTGATATACGGAATTAAGGGGTCCTGGTGTTTTGCTCGATACAGCAGAAAGGTTCATGATCTTGCCATCTCCCTTTTTGATCATGTCCTGAAGAAAAAGCTTGGTAAGAACTACAAGTGATGAAATGTTGAGCTGGATGATCGAAAGCTCCCGGTAAATATTTGTTTCCGCGAATTCGCCATACTGACCCTGTCCTGCATTATTCACAAGGATGTTGACATCATAGCCTTTCGAACAGATCTCTTCATATAATTCAAACGGGGCGTGTTTGTCAAAAAGATCTTTAGGGATTATTTTGACATCGACACCCAGCTCAAGCAATTCGTTTCTGGTGATCGTAAGATCAGCCTCATCACGGGCAACGAGGATAAGGTTATGTCCGTTGGTTGCAAATACCTTTGCAAGTTCATAACCAATTCCACTCGTACCGCCGGTAATAAGTGCATAAGATTTTGTTTGCATATTTTTACTTTTGGTGAGAGATAAGATTACTCTTCCTCTTCCTTCGCTTCTTCCCTTTCCTCGGTGTCTTCGCTCTCTTCCTCTTCGTCTTCGTCCTCACTCTCTTCATCAGATTCCTGTTCGGCAGATTGATTAATATTGCCTTCAGCAATCTGGGTTA
>DASTIZ010000001.1:0-3569 GCA_035717045.1 Chitinophagaceae bacterium | reverse complement strand
CGAGTCTTGCGGCCTTCTTTTGATTTTCATCTGAAACTGATGCATCCTCTGCTTCTTCATCTTTTGCAGCCTGGCGTTCGGCTAAACCTTCTGCAATAGCAGCCGTTATGTATTGAGTTATGATCGCAATCGATTTTGTTGCATCATCATTGGCAGGAATTGCATAATCAACTTTATTCGGGTCGCAGTTAGTATCAACCACGCCGAATGTGGCCACACCCAGGCGTTTTGCTTCTGCCAGTGCGATATGCTCGTGACCAATATCAACGATGAACAAAGCTGCTGGAATCCGGCTGAGTTGTGCAATACCACCCAACACTTTTTCCATTTTGTCTTTATCACGGCTAAGTGTAAGGCGTTCTTTCTTCGTAATGCTGTCGAACGAACCATCGCCAAGCATCTTCTCAATGCTCTGCATTTTCTTAACGCTCTTACGAACCGTATTGAAATTGGTAAGCATTCCACCCAGCCAGCGTTCAGTTACAAAAGGCATGTTTACTTTCTGCGCACATTCCGTCACGATATCCTTTGCCTGTTTCTTTGTGCCGACAAAAAGAATTTTCTTTCCACTCCGCGCAATTTGTTTTAGCACACCGGCAGTTTCCTGCAGGCACTCGGTAGTTTTATTAAGGTCAATGATGTGAATACCTTTCTTTTCAGCAAAAATGTAAGGAAGCATTTTAGGGTTCCACTTCTTACGCAAGTGACCAAAGTGTACACCCGCTTCGAGGAGTTGCTGTTGTAAGGATGTATTATTTTCCATTATGTCTTATTGTATTATTGATTATTAATTATTGTCCTAAGGACTCCTGCGGAGATTATTGTATTATTGACCCCTTACTAATCTTAAAATAAGTAATCAACAATGAATAATTAACGCTTAGAGAACTGGAAGCTCCTTCTCGCTTTTTTATGACCAAACTTCTTACGTTCTACTGACCTGGGATCGCGTTTCAACAGGCCGGCTCCTTTCAATGCAGGGCGAAACTCTGCATTGATATCAACCAATACACGGGCGATACCCAGCATCGCTGATTCGGCCTGCCCTTTTACGCCGCCACCGGAAGCATTGATCTTTATATCGAACTTATCAGCAGCTTCGACTGTTTTTAACGGGCGAACCACCTGGTTTTGGAGATATACCAGCGGGAAATATTCTTTGTAGTCTTTGTCGTTCACTGTGATCTTTCCACTTCCTTTAGAAATGAAAACTCTGGTCACAGCTTCTTTACGACGACCGACTCCGGTTTTTTGTTTTTCCATCTTTATTTTTTTTGGCCCCTCTAAATCTTCCGCCTCAGGCGGAGAGACTTTGAAGAGTCTGCGTTTGAGAAAAAATCTTTTATCGTTTGAGCTCACCCAAGTCCCCCTTCGGGGGATTTAGGGGGCTTAAAATTTAAGCTCTTTTGGCTGCTGCGCTCCATGTGGATGCTCAGCACCAGCATACACAAAAAGTTTTTTGAACATTTTGCGGCCAAGACGATTTTTAGGTAACATACCTTTTACGCCTCTTTCGACTACAGCTTCCGGGCGACGGGTCAACAGGTTTTTAGCAGTTTCCTGTTTTAAACCGCCCGGATAACCGGTGAATGTATCATACAATTTTTCTTCAAGCTTGTTGCCGGTGAAAACAACTTTGTCAGCGTTGATCACAATGATAAAATCACCTGTGTCAACGTGTGGAGTATAGGACGCTTTGTTCTTGCCTCGCAACACGGCTGCGATCCTTGAACACATCCGCCCTACGGTTTGATTGGTACCGTCAACAACATACCAGGTACGTTTGACAGTAGCCGCATTTGCGTGTTTTGTTGTGAAATGTAGTTTACTCATTTTAATTCTTGTTTATCGGTTATGGCCATCCCTATAACCGTTTTTGTAAATATCCAAAAGGACTCCTTTGGAGGGGTGCGAAGATAGGTTTGAATGAAGTTTATTTCCAAAAAAGAAGGGAAGTATTTTTTATCGAACCCTTATAAAAGTCTGATTTACAGTAAAAATTTTGTCCGTTAGAAAAAATATCAGGCAGTAAGCGTTGTTATTTAATGAAAGCAGCAGTGATAACGGAGGCGTGATCAGGAATCCCACCATGCTTCGGATTCAAAACTATCGGTAAGAATTAACGGTTGCCCGATTTTTGGAGTGACCACCTTCATATTAACTTGTTCAGCTTTCGCCAGTACTCTTGTCACCGGGTCTTTCCAGGCATGCATTGACAACGTGAACTTGCCCCAATGCACGGGAAATAATGCTTTTGCCTCCAGATCAACCGCTGCCTGCACAGTTTCTTCAGGCATCATGTGAATCAGTGGCCACATTGTATTGTATTGACCGGCTTCGAGTATTGCCAGGTCAAATGGACCATACCTGATTCCTATTTCTTTAAAATGCGAATCATAACCTGAATCACCACCGAGATACAAATTATTCCCCTTTGTTTTTAAGATGAATGAGGACCATAAAGTTTGTCCCCGCTTAATCCCTCTCCCGGAAAAATGACGCGCTGGCGCAGCCGTCAATAAAACGTTTTCAGATAATCGTTGAGTTTGCCACCAATCCATTTCCGTGATCTTATCGCTATCAACTCCCCAGTATTCTAAATGTGAGCCAATACCTAATGAACAATATACCTTGTCGAACTTACTTCGTAGCTCTCTTATTGTTTTAAAATCAAGATGGTCATAATGATCATGCGTGAGAATTAAGTAGTCGATAACCGGCATGTCTTCCGGTTTGTAAATATTACTTCCCGGGAAAGCTTTTACCATAAAAGATAACGGGGCTGCATTGCCACTCAATACCGGGTCAACCAGGAAATTCTTGTTTTCAATCCGGATCAAATAGGAGGAATGCCCAAACCAAATGATGAGAGGCTGAGATGAATCTAATTTAAAGAGATCGGTTTTAACTGTGGGCAACAAGCCGGCTGGTAGTCTGTCCTTATGTTTTTTGAAGAATTCCCGCGTCATTTTCCAATAGGAAATATCATCTGGTTTCATCGGCGTAGGTGATAGGTTCTGAAAAGCACCATTTTTATAATTTGGCGATCGCCTTAATTTTTCCAGATGTTTTCCCGACGGAAGCTTACCTGTAATTCTCAATGACATTTATGCTGATTATTTCACTGCAATTTAATAAGCCCGGTTAACTTGAAGTTTCCATTTCGGTAAACAAACTTTTTAGCCCGGTAAATTACAATTATTACTAATGCCTGAATGTATGCGACGGAATGCACGGACATGGAAATTAATTCCTGTCTTCTGTGCCTCCGGTGGCGTTCTCATTTCAACTTCAGGAGAATGACAGCGGTCACAACATCCGCGTAAATAATAAGTTTACTTTATCTTTCCATACTCAAAATTTTTATCATGTCTCATAAGCTTGGACGCAGCAGTTTTGGTGATCCTGCAAATGCCGGAAACCTCATGTCAATTGAAGAAGCTCACACATTATTAAATGAATGGGTGCAGAATGAACGTCTTCGTTTACACATGAAACAAGTAGCTGCCGTGATGAAGGCATGGGCAATTCAAAAAGAAGATGCTGATGAAAAAACCGCTTTGAAATGG